>JBAPTX010000636.1:0-18897 GCA_049282375.1 Calditrichia bacterium | reverse complement strand
CATCTGGAATATGAAAAAAGTCTTGTAAACCATCTGACCGGTAAAATTGAAGAACTGGAAACGATCAATCAAAAACTGGAGAAAAATACCCAGCGGATTCAGCGTTATAATGAATATCTTGAAAGTGTAATGGCAATAATTACCCGCCTGCAGGCTTGCGATAATGCCCAGAATTTGAAAACAACACTGATCAATGAAATTTGCCACCACTTTCATTATCAACGCTGCATTTTTCTCGATGTGGACGCAGCTCATGGCATGTTTCACATTAATTATGCCACCGGAATCAGTGCACAGGAATGGAACAGCCTTAAGTTTTCTTATGAGGCGGAATTCTACGAAAATTTGTTTAAGGAGCGGCAGTTGATCTGGGTGCCCGATGCCTCTAAAATAGAGAATAAAGAATTGCGCAGTTATTTTAAAGAATTTGGGATTTCCCGGTTTATTTTTGCCTATCTGGGCACACCGGCCCACCACACTTCCACCCGGGAAATCCGTAAAACACTGCTGCCCATGCTGGAATATTTTATGCCAAGCCTGTATGATCAGCAGGAAACCGATGTGGAAAACATCCTGGATAATCTGGAAGCATATCTCTCCAGTGAAAATTTTTATCGCGGCGGATTCGTCATTATCGATACCACCCGCACCCGGCATAAAATGTTCAGAAATGAGATCGGATTTCTCGAGACACTTTTCCGCGCGGCAAGTTACATGTATCAAAATCAGCGGTTGATGGAACAACTGCATTATCTTTTCTTCCGGGCGGAAAAAGAAGCGATCACAGATTCTCTGACCAATCTTTTCAATTACCGCTATTTTATTCAGCAGTTAAACCGTGAAATCAGCCGCACCCGCCGTCACGGCACATCTTTTTCACTGATTATGATGGATATCGATCATTTTAAGAAAGTTAATGACAGGTACGGGCATCAGGTGGGAGATGAAATTTTAAAAGACCTGGCAAAAACCATGATGGAAAATACCCGCACCAGCGATGTGGTGGCGCGATATGGCGGAGAAGAATTTGCAATCATCTGCCCGGAGCTGTCCACTGAAGGCGCCTGCCAGATGGCCGAAAAAATCCGCCAGATCATATCACATATGGAATTCAAGTTCACCAGGGGGGCATTGGGAAAGCGGATTACGGTGAGTCTTGGCGTAGCCACTTTTCCGGCAAACGGCGAATCCGCCTATCAGTTAATTCAAAATGCCGACCGCGCCCTTTACCGGGCAAAAAACAGCGGCCGCAATCAGGTGCAGGCGGTGAACCAGATTTAATTTTCCAAATCAAATGCTAAACAGGTGCTTCCGACTTATTGGGCTGTTCCAGTCCGAAACCGGAAGTTTTGTCCTCATGCTTCAGTAAAAACGCGAATATTAATCCCAAAAATCCAAGTAACCCGAGAATGATCACCGCATAAGTATAATCCAGCGGAGTACCTTCCGGGCGCCCCCGGTTGGTGGCATCCAGCACCAGTCCGATAATCCAGGGGAACAGCATCAGCCCCCAGTTCTGAATGGAGAACATGATGCCGTAAGCAGTACCCAGCCGGTTTTCATCCACAATACGCGCTACCGACGGCCACATGGCAGCAGGAACAAGGGAAAAAGCCACACCCAGGAAAAACAGCGGGATGTAAGGGGTAACGGGTGTAAAAGCAAATAAAGCAAAAACCAATATCAATATTATCGATCCAAGGATCATAACCGAAGCATTCCGGCCTTTGTTATCGGTAAACCATCCGAATAAAGGTGTAAAAAAGATGGTGCCAAAAGGCAGGATTGTGGTTATGTCTCCGCTGAGCTCCTGGCTGAAACCGAATTTATTATGAAGAAAATCCGGGACGTAGCCCATAAAAGGAAACACCGCCGAATAAAAGGTGACGCACAAAAAGGTAATATAGAGAAATGATTTATTGGTAAACAGGGCAAGAATCTCCCGGAAACTGAACTCATCGGCAACTTCAGCTTCACCTTCTTTGCGGCGGGTTGATTTATCCAGTTTAACATCCATTACCATATAAACGATAAAGCAGATCAGGCCGATCAGCGCCAGCATAACGCCGAACCATCCCGCCAGATTCCAGTTGGCTGCGCTGGTGGCGATCCGGGGCGATACGATCATGGCGGCGGCAGTACCAAAGCGCCCGAATGCCAGGCTGATGGCGAACGCGAATGCCAGTTCATACCCTTTAAACCATTTGGCGACAATTTTATTGATGGCAACATAGAAGGTTTCCGCACCCAGTCCGAACAGAATTCTGCCCAGCAGCATCATTTTAAGCGCAGGGGTAAAATTTGGAAAAAAGAGCGAAGAGCTGAACAACTTATAACCCGGCCCGCCATTCATGAACAGGTCGCTGGCGCCGTAAGTTGTTAAAAAGGTGCCCACCGTCAAAAACCCGATAAATACGCTTCCGGTTTTCCGAATACCCCATCTATCCAGAATGATGCCACCCAGAAACGCCATTCCAAAAGCATTCAGCAGTGAATAAGCCCCGTACATCGCCCCGTAATCGGAGTTGGAAAATCCGGTCTCCGCCTGCAGCAAGGATTTGATGGCAGAATAGACATCATAAAAATAATAACTGGAAAACATCACCAGACTGATCAATATAAGAGCGATCCAGCGCATCAGCGGCGACTCATTCAGGGCGGTTCTTACTTTTTCGGCCAAAATGTTTCTCCCTTGCAATTTTGAATAATCATCAGTTTGTCAGCGCAAAAAGTAAGTGAAAGGGGGAATAAAAAACAAGAAAGTTTTAAGATTACAGGAAACTCTGCCGGCGGCGGGATAACCGGTTAAAGCAGGCCGGCCTGTTTCATCCTCTCTTTGCAGCGGGAAACGGCCTGTGCGGCCTGACTTTTCTCCCAGAATAATTCTTTTTCAAGAAAGTTTTCCAGGGTTAAAACTTCCCGGAGGTCAAAATTAATCCAGGGAGTGCCGCTGCCGCCGGATTCTGTGAAGGAGCGCTCATTGGGACGGGCAGTTTCGCTGCGGACAGCAATGGGCTGAATATCCTGCTCCCAGATGCCGTAAAGTTTTTCAGGTGAATAAGCTGCAGCATAAAACAGGGCAATCCGGCTGCGCCGGCCGTCCAGATAAATGTGCTGCACCGGATTGGGTGCAGTAAGCCGCCGGTAAGTGAGCCAGGCTTCCCGTTCAATAATACCGATGTACCGGGTAGGCACCTCGCCAATGGGTGCTTTACGTTCATTTTCCGAGTATTTGTATTCCACAAAAAAACTGAAGAGTCCGGTATCTTTCCGGGATGCTGCTTTGGAGAGAAGAACCGGGGCCTTTTGCTGTGGTTCCCAGGTAGGCCAGCGGCGGAAACGGTCGAGGTAGAGATCGTCCGGAAAATAGCGCAGCAAATCGGTGGTCGGCCCCATGGACCGGTAGAGCAGGTCTTTAATCTGTTCAAAGTTGCTGCCGAAGCGGTGTTCAATTCCGGTAGGAATATTAAAATAGCTGTTATGAGTAAGAATGTTTGCAGAAACGGCTTCCCGGAAGACTTCCGAACTTTTACTGCGCTTTAAATAGCTGTTCATTTTTATAATTAACCAATAATTACAAATTTAAGGAATATCTGTCATGGCTTACTGCTCCGGCAGGAAAATATTAAGAATTGATAACTGATCCCGGTAAACCGCTTCAATTTGCCGGCTGATGTCCAACTGGAAAGCCATTTCCAGATATTGATTATGACGGCTTGCACAATCCATGCAGGCGGGATTAATCCGTTGCAGAGCAAGGTGGTCCAGCGCAATCTGATAATATATCCAGCTCTTTTTTTCCTCCGGTGTAAAAACAAAAACCTGCGGATTTTCTACCGGGTATCTCAGGATTGAGATGTGGTAAGCTGCACGGTTATTGGATAATGCCATAATTTCAGGTTTCTGCAACAGGCGCAGCGCTTCCTTGTGCAGCGCAAGGGATAGGTCCGGCAGAATCGGCCGCGCCACTTCACCCAAATCACTCAGGATGTGGATCTGATTGCTTGCCAGACGGCTGCCTCTGTCGCTGAGTATGGCAGCATTGCGGAGATATGCCTGCCGGCTTTCCGGATCATCCGCATGAATTGCCCATAAATAGTTTGTGTATCCAAGCCCATGGAATCCGCGGTAATCAAATGAATCCGCTTCAGTAAGCCGGGTAAAAATCGATTGCAGGGAATCAAGATCGGCTTGTTCCGAACCGCCGTAAAAGGTCCAGCCGTAACTGTAAAGGGCATCCGGATAATCGGGTTTTATCTGCAGGGCTTTGCGATAATAATCCCTGCTCTTTTGCAGATTGCCCATATTGGCATAAACGTCTCCCTGATATTTGGCAATTAAATGGTTTTTCCCCCTGTGCTGCCCCCGCCAATACCGCTGCAAACGAAGGCTGATAGCCCTGCCGGCTGCCGCAGTCCAGTCCGGTTTGGACAGGTCTGAAAAAAGATCTGCAAGATAGTGTCCGTTTACCGCCTTACTGTGCGCGCTGTTGATCTCGAGAGCCTTACTGAACTCTGCGGATGCCTGGGAATAAAATCCTTTTTCAAGTAAACTGTAACCGTTTCCGGTATAATAATCTACCTGCGCCCGCTGGTTTTTTACCTCGCGGTGTTTATCCCAGGGGGTAACCTGAAAGACAATCATATAGATAATTGTTAAAATAAATGAAATCAGCAAAGTGACCAGAAACCAGTATTCTTTAAGTTGTTTGAAGAAAATAGCGGATTTATTGTGCATGAGTTTTCCTCTGAAGGATGCTTAAAAGCTGATATCTGAAATGAACAAGGTTTTAAAATAGGTAAAGCTGTCAGTTAAAATAACCGGATATCACCTGAAATAAAAATTTTTTCCGCTTGCCTTAAAAATTTTCCTTTTTATATTTAAGACAATTTAGTCTTTAATTAAAGAGGGAGAAGACCAGGGATTTTTTTACTCTTATTTCGGACATAATACTCTTAAACCGCTTTTGCGATTACAAAAATTTTTTAGGTATTCATCATATTAACAGAAAACTGCCGGGCCGGTGTTCCGGTACCGGCTGAAAACAGGAGATAGCAAATGGAAATATTTGATGTAAGAGAATTGGAGCCCCGCGAAAGACATAGCGGAATTTTTAATAAATTTGACCGGCTGTCCTCCGGAGAGGGCTTTTTGCTGGTTAACGATCACGATCCCAAACCATTGTTTTACCAGTTCCATGCGGAACGGGCGGGGGAATTCGGCTGGCGATACCGGGAAGAGGGCCCGGAGGTTTGGAAGGTGGAGATCAGCCGGCTGGAGAAGGAGGAGATGCAGGAAACCTTGGGAGAAATCGCGGCAAAGGATTTCCGGGCTGCCGAAGTATTTAAAAAATTCGGGCTGGATTTCTGCTGCGGCGGTAATAAAACGCTGGCTGCGGCCTGTGCCGATGCCGGAGTAAATGAATCTGAGGTGCGCAGAAATCTGCAGCAGTCAGGGCAGGAAAATAACGGGGCCGTGAATCGGTTTAATGAATGGCCGCTGGATTTTTTACTGGATTACATCATCCACAATCACCATTCGTATGTAAAACAATCACTGGCGGAAATGCCCGCATTTGTTAATAAGGTTGGAAAAGTTCACGGCGGGAATCATCCCGAAACCATTGAAATTGCCCGTTTATTCGCCCAACTGGCAAATGAACTGGCTGCGCACCTGCAAAAAGAAGAACGGATTCTTTTTCCCTTTATCCGTAAACTGGTGCAAATAGAGCACGAAGAAAATCAGAGTTCCGGCCAATGGACGCAAGTACGTAATCCAATACACGCAATGGAAAATGAACATGAGACAGCCGGCGCTATTCTGGCGGAAATCCGGCGCCTGAGCAGCAATTTTACCCTGCCGGCGGATGCCTGCGCCACTTACGAGATGGTTTACAGATTCCTGGAAGATTTTGAGTCTGATCTGCACCAGCATATTCACCTGGAAAATAATCTCTTGTTTCCCAAAGCCATGCAACTGGCTTCCCGCTTAACTGCAGCCTGATAAACTTAACGTGAGTCCGGTATGATGCATAAACCACCCTTCGACAAGCTCAGAGTGACTAAAAACCTGCATTTGTCATGGTGGCTTAGCCTGCTTGCCACTATGTGGCCCCTTTAGAGCCGAACCCATGGCAGAGAAGAATCGCATTCTGTTAACTTGAACGCTTGTTAACTTAATATAAATGACAACCAAAGGGATCCTTTTTCAGGATTCCTTTTTTTTTTAAATACAATTATTTTATAAATTAGAGAGCAAGATTTCCTCCTAATCGATTGTCATATAGGTATCAGTTTGCCAAAAATGCATACTTTAGCTGCAGCAAACATTGTCTGATATTCTTTAATTTACTGGCATACAAACAGGAATATTGTTTATTTTATTAAGGCAACAACGATCTTTTAAATTAAAAATAAAACCAAATTCTATCCCGAATCAAAAAGAGATATCATGAACCGATTATCGCAATTGGCCATCAATGAAGAAGGATTTGTATTCGACCCGGTTTCCGGTGAAAGTTTTACCGTAAATTCAACCGGGCTGGCAATCCTGAACCACCTGAAGCAAAATGAAAGCCCGGCGGAAATTGCTGCACAGTTAGCCGAATCTTTTGAAGATGTCCCGGAAGAGCTGGAGCAGGATGTCCAGGATTTTATCCGGCGATTGCAAACCTACAAAATTATCTGAAAAAACTGTTCCGGAATGCCATATAATGGGGAATGAGCGAATATGCAGGAATTAATTGTGGGAATATCCGGCATTAATGCGGTGGATAATCCGGGTCCCGGCGTGGGTGTTGCCCGCGCCTTAAAGGAAGATCCCGAACTGAAGCTGCGCATTGTGGGCCTTGCTTATGATGCCATGGAACCGGGCATATACCTGGACTGGCTGATTGATAAAACCTACCTGATGCCCTATCCCTCCAGCGGCCGTGATGCTTTTCTGGAGCGAATCCGGAGTATTAAAGAGATGTATGGATTGGATTTCATTATTCCCAATCTGGATGCGGAACTCCCCCTTTACATTAAATATGAAGAAACACTGGCGGAAATGGGCATCCGCACTTTCCTGCCCGGCCAGGCCCAATACCGGCTGCGCGGCAAGGATAAACTGTTGGCGGTAGCGGATAAAATGAAGATTGAGCTGCCCGAAACGCGGGTAATCAATTCGCAGGCAGAATTGGGCCCAGCCATGGAAGCGCTTGGCTGGCCGCTGATGGTAAAGGGCGTGTTTTACAAAGCGTATATGGCGCATAACAGTCAGCAGGTTATGAATTATTTTAATCAGTTGGTAGCGGAGTGGGGCTACCCGGTTATACTGCAGCGGGTGGTTTCCGGCGAGGAAATGAATGTAATAGGTGTGGGAGACGGGGAGGGCGGTTTGCTGGGGCAGGTGGGGATCAAGAAATTATGGACCACTTCACTGGGAAAAATCTGGACCGGCGTGACCATAAAAAATCCCACTATGCTGGACGCCGCCAAAAATTTTGTTCATGCCTATAAATGGAAAGGCCCCTATGAACTGGAGTGTAAAGTGGAGGGAGACCGGGTTTATCTGATCGAAATTAATCCGCGCTTTCCGGCATGGTCCTATTTTGCCGCGGGCGTGGGGATGAATCTGCCCTCCCAGATGCTGCGCAAGGCCTTTGATATTCCGCTGGCCGAAGTTAACGATTACGAAGCGGGTAAGCTGTACATCCGCTACACATATGAAACCATTACCGATATGACTGCTTTCCGCAATATGATGACCCGAGGAGAAAATTGAAATGAAACGCAGATATGAAAAGCCGGTCATTTTAAAAGTGCAGACCGGCATGATGAACAAGTATGGCAGCAGCCCCTATTACGCCCGCAAAGTGATGCCGGAAATCGATAGCGTGCCGGTTGCCGACCTGATTAAAGAAAACGGTTCTCCCCTTTTTGTATTTCATGAACCCACCCTGCGCCAGCGTTACCGGGAAATTTATCAGGCCTTTTCCACCCGTTATCCCAACGTCAGCATGGGATGGTCCTACAAAACCAATTACCTTCCCGCTATTTGCGCCATTCTGCATCAGGAAGGCGCCATTGCCGAAGTTGTTTCGGAAATGGAATATGATAAGGCGCGCCATCTGGATATTCCCGGAGATCAAATTATCTATAACGGGCCGCACAAATCCGCTGCTTCGCTGAAAAAAGCCGTTGAAGAAGGGGCAATGGTTAACATTGATCATCTGGATGAATTATACGAACTGGAAAAGCTGGCCGATCAACTGGGGGAAACGATCCCGGTGGGAATGCGCATCAACATGAATACCGGCATCTACCCGCAGTGGTCCCGTTTCGGTCTTAATCTGGAATCGGGGCAGGCAATGGATGCAGTGAAGAGAATGAACATGAAAGGAAAGCTCCGGCTGAACGGGCTGCACTGCCATATCGGGACCTACATACTGGAGCCGGATGCCTACGCGCAGGAAATAGAAAAAATGGTTCTTTTCGGTTACCAGGTGGAAGACAAATTCGATTACAAAATGGAATATCTGGATATTGGCGGCGGTTTCCCTTCCCGCAGCAAATTAAAGGGAACCTACCAGTCCCCGGAATTACTGGTGCCGCCTGTTGATGAATATGCCGAAGCGGTTACCAGCGCCCTCTATCATAATCTGCGCCCGGACGATTTTCCCCGTCTGTATCTGGAAACCGGACGGGCGGTGGTGGATGAAGCCGGTTACCTGATCACCACGATTAAATCCGCCAAGCGGCTGCCGGACGGTATGCGCGCCTATATTGCCGATGCGGGAATTAACCTGCTGTATACCGCTTTCTGGTACAAATACAATGTGGCCATAGACCGTCCGGTAACGGGCGCCAATGAACCCTCGGTTATTTACGGGCCCATGTGTATGAATATTGACGTGCTGGAAGAAAGCACGATGCTGCCGCCGCTGGAAAAAGGCACCCGGCTGATCCTGCATCCGGTGGGTGCCTACAACGTAACCCAATGGATGCAGTTTATTGAATACCGTCCGCAGGTGGTGCTCATTACAGAAGAAGGGACGGTGGAAGTAATCCGCGAAGCGGAAAATTATTCTGATGTATCCCACCGGGAAAAATTACCGGAGCGGCTGCGAATTGAAACCCGCACCGGTAAACAGAAAAAAAGCGATTCTGCAAAATAATGAATTCAACCATCGCCCGTTATAAAAATGGTATCCGGCGTTATCTGGATGCTGTTTTTCACAGTTATTCGGAAATTTTTTTTCTGCAGCATTTTGCCGTTGGTATTCTGCTGTTTTTTCTCACCTTTCTGAATCCAAATGTTGCCGCAGCCGGAATTATTTCCGTAGCAGCCGCCTACCTTTTCTCCCGTTTTATTCACATGGGCAAAGTATTCCTGAGCTCGGGATTTTACACCTACAATCCGCTGCTGGTCGGGCTCTCCATCGGTTATTTATTTAAACTGACGCCGCTGACCATTTTCTTTGTGGTTGCCAGCGGAATTCTGACGCTGGTTTTAACAGTGCTGATGTTCAGTATTTTTAATACCTACTTGAAACTGCCCATCCTGAGCCTGCCCTTTGTGGTGGTCAGTTCCATCGCCTATCTGGCTTCCAGCCGCTACTCCAACCTGTTTGTCAGCGGTATGTATCTGCACCGGGGCGATCAGCTCGAACTGTATCTGCCATTCTGGCTGGCGGGATATTTAAAAGCGTTCGGCGCCGTTTTTTTTATGCCTGACGTGGCCGCCGGGGCGGTAATTGCTCTTTTAATTCTTGCCGCTTCGCGAATCCTGTTTTTACTGTCTGTGGCCGGTTATTTCAGCGGCGCCCTTTTAAACAGCCTGCTGGTCGGTTCTTTCGTGCAGGGATTTTCCAATATTAATCACTTTAATTTTATTCTCATTGCTATGGCAGTGGGCGGCATTTTCCTGATCCCCTCTCCCCGCAGTTATCTTCTGGCGTTAATTGCGGTTTCGGTATCGCTTCCGCTGCAGGATTCAGTGCTGATTTTCTGGTCCTATTACGGCATTCCCGGTTTTACACTTCCCTTTAATATTGTGTCTCTGGCCTTTGTGTATGTTCTGGGCCTGATTCAGTATCCGCAACTGGCACGGCTGGTGCGTAAAACACCGGAGGAAACGCTGGATCTATATCTGTCCAACCAGCGGCGCTTCAAGGGGTCGGATAAAACCGTTATGCTGCCTTTTGCCGGAAAATGGACGGTGTGGCAGGCGTTTGATGGCAAATGGACCCACAAAGGAAGCTGGAAATATGCCTATGATTTTATCATCACCGATGATAGCGGAAAAAGCTTCCGGGGCAGCGGGAAAGGATTGGAGGATTATTACTGTTACCGGAAACCGGTGCTTTCGCCGGTGAGGGGCAGAGTGGTTAAAGTGATCCAGCATCTGTCGGACAACCCGGTGAACACGGTAGACAAAACCAACAACTGGGGCAATCTGGTCATCATTCACGATGACCGCGGCTTTTTTGTGGAAATTTCTCACCTTTCGCAGAATTCGGTAAAAGTGAAGGAAGGAGACTGGGTTGCCCGCGGTGCGCTGCTGGGCCTGTGCGGGAATTCCGGTTATTCCCCGCAGCCGCATATCCACCTTCAGGTACAGCAGAATGAGGAACAGGGCTCATATACCATTCCTTTCAGTATCGTCAGTTATGCACAGCATAACCGGTATCAGGCGAACAACCTGCCCCCGGAGGGTGCAGAAGTTGAGCCTTTGCAGTGGGACCGCGAACTGGATAATAAAACCAACTTTATTCTGGACAATGAATTTCATTACGAAATTTACCGGCAGGGAAAACGGGCCGGGAATCTTAACCTGGCGGTGCGGATGGCGGCGGACGGCACTTTTTACCTGGATTCGGGCCGGGGCAAACTTTACTTCGGAAAGCATGAAGGCACTTTTTATTTTTATCAGGTGGAAGGCAAAGACCCGCTGTTGAATGCCATGCTGCTGGCCCTTCCCCGTCTGCCGGCGGCCTACCGGCAGAATCTGCAATGGACAGATTCAGTCCCGCTGGGGCTGGTTTCCGGCGGATTAAAAAGGGCGGCGGTGCAGTTTGCCAGTTCCTTTTATCACAATTTTGCCAGGATTCAGGTTGAACAGACTTTTACCGCCAGGAACCGTATAGACGGGCAGGTAAAATCCCGCACGCTGAACCTTCAGAAAAATACTTCGGTGGAATTAAGCAAAACCACCGGATTTAAAACCTTTCGCGTTAATAATCTGGAACTCCGGAGGATAAACGAATGAAACATTTTCTCATTCTTCTGACATTGACCTTTTTTTTCAGTGGATTAAAGGCGGCAACCCCCCTGACAGTAGACGGATTAACCTATTATATGCCGCTGAATTATAACCATTCCAAATACCGTCAGGACAGTTTTACCATAGGAAATTATGCTTATGTCGGCATCGGTTTAAAACATTCGGTGGAAGCGGAAATTGATTATTCCAAATTGCGCTACCAATTCGGCAACCGGAAAGACGAGTTTGATCAGTGGGATTTTTCCTTCATTTATAACTATTACACTGCCAATTCCTGGAAATACATCGCCGGGCTGCATTATATCAAAATTGATGATCCCCGCAGCGACAACTCGGTCACCTTTTTCGGCGGATTTTCCCGCTATGCACCCTATCAGTGGAATATGCAGGTACAGGCGTATTTCAGCGCCTATCCCAATTACCGCCCGCGCCTGGCCGCCTATCAGGTTACCCCCCAGATTGGTTTTCACATTGGTAACCGTATCCGGTCCAGCCTGTATTTTGCCGCTCGCTTTTATTACATCCACCTGTCCGAGGCACTCAGCTTCGGAAAGCAGGATTTCTTTTCACTGGAAAGTGAACTGATTTATACGATTAACCGACTGGATATAATTATAAACGGCTGGGCCGGCGAACAGGCTTTTTCGGTAAATAACAGCGGTTTGCTGGTGTCCAATATTGAAGAACTCTACAAAGGAGGTTACGGCGGAGCGCTGGTTATGCGTCTTACCAGGAACTTCCGGCTAAAAGGGGGAGCACAGGCGGAAGTTTTCAGGGACCTGTTCTTTCCCGGCCTGCCTGTGGAAAATAATGAGGCTACTGCAATTAAATATCTGCTGGCAATCGGATGGAATTTTAAATGAAAGATCAAAGAATAAGAGGGTTTAAAATTATCCTGTTGATATGTTTTATCAGCAGCACCGCCCTGGCCATTACCCCGCAGGAAATTAAAGAGTCGTATCAAAAATCTTATAATTACGAAAAAATTCAGGATTATACCAATGCACTGCGGGCGCTGAATCCTGTTTACGAAGCTTATCCCGAAGGCTATACCATTAATCTGCGGCTCGGCTGGCTTTACTATTTAAATTCCAACCTGGCCAATTCGGTTTTTCATTATCAGCAAGCCGTTAAAAAATCGCCCAATGCCATTGATGCCAAACTGGGGCTGATGCTTCCTTTAATGGCGCAGGCAAAATACAAGGAAGTGGAATCGCTTTGTTACCGGGTGATTAATACCGATTACTACAATTATACCGCCAATCTAAAGCTGGCTTATGTTTTGCGTTTGCAGCAGAAGTATGACCTGGCCCAAAAAGTACTCGACAAAATGCTTACAATATTCCCCATCGATGTAGCTTTACTGAGTGAACTGGCCTTGATAAGAGAAGCAGACGGCGACCTGGAGCAGGCCTCCGCCATTTTCTGGGATGTGCTGATTCTGGACCCTGAAAATACGGCTGCCAGAGCATATTTTGCGCGTCAGCCGGCTGAAAAACCTGCGGAGTAATTTTACCGCAGCGCATTGCGCTTTCTTTCCAATTCCGTGAAAACTGACCGAAGCCCCGGCTTTTATCTGCACGCTATGTTTCCCGCCAACAGATAGTGAGCACAATATTATTCCCATATTTGCATGTTGGAAAACCGGTTTGAGCCATCCTAAAAAAAATGGGACGCTAATTTTGAGCTTGGTCTCGTTAAAATTTAAATTATTTTTTAACTTATAATTATGGCGTGGAAATGCCGGTACAAATCATCCGCTTTTAAATCTTTAAAATAAAACACGGGTAAAAATAATGAGACAATATACAGGTTTTGTGCTATTTGCAATTTTCGTTATATTCACAACCGCTCCGGCTCAATCCTGGATGCCGGTAAACAATCCTGAAGGCGGTTTAGTGACGGATTTTGCGGTTACTTCTTCCGGGGAAATATTCGCTGCCACTGCCAGAGGGCCTTTTAGTTCTACCGACGGGGGACAAACCTGGGTTTCCCGCCGGGGCAATAATAATCCGTTCCCGGCAACGGCTTTCGATGTGAATAGCTCCGGACATCTTTTTTGGTTTGTTACTTCCTTTCTCTTTCGATCAACTGACGGCGGCATCAACTGGCAGAATATCAACAATAACCAATGGTCCTACGGCACGGATTTGGTTATAAACGCGGATAATGATATTTTTATTACCACTGGTTCCCAGAACATCTGGCGCACAACCGATAACGGCGGCAATTGGACGCAACTTAGCAGCGGTCTTACCACCGGATCATTAAAATCCATCGCTTTAAATAATCAACAAACACTATTCGCCGGTGGCTCGGGCGGACAAATCTATCGTTCTCTTGATGATGGAGATACATGGTCTCTCGTCCATTTTGATTCATCTGCATTTTATAATGCAATTATGGATTTCTCTTTTGACGGAAACGGTGATATTTATGCGGGAACCTATTCAAACGGGGTGCTTAAATCAGGCGATGGCGGGACCACCTGGATAGATGTAAGTAACGGTTTACCGGCAACCAATATTGTTACCCTGGCTGTAAATTCAAATAATGAAATCTTTGCCGGAAGCCTTCTGGATGGCAATATTTATGCATCAGCCGATGGAGGTGCATCCTGGATGGAATATTCGACCGGATTAGAAGATTCTGCCGTTCAAACATTAATGGTGGATTCCAATGATAATGTGCTGGCGGGAACCATTGCAGGAGGCATTTATCGTAGAATTGCCAATGGAAGCAGTTGGGTGCAAAGCAACCACGGATTAAATGCTGTAACTGTTCAGATGCTGCGATGCCGCGGAGACGGGACGCTTTTTGCCGGAACATCAGCCGGGGTATTCTATAGTGTGGATGGTGCCGCGAGCTGGGTTCAATCCCTGAATGGTTTGGCTGAAAGGAATATTGAAGTTATTGGTATTCATCCTGACGGCGACATTTATGCCGCGGATGGCTATAAAATTTATAGATCCGCGGATGATGGAAATACCTGGGTGAATGTTACAAATAATCTTCCGGGCGGAGAGGTCGAGGTACAAGGAATCACTTTTAATTCAGCAGGGGACATTTTTCTGGCGACTTATGATTACGGCATCGTCCGTTCCACAAACAACGGACAAAGCTGGGTATACGTTAATAGTGGTTTGCAGGATCTTGATGTCAGAACTTTGGCTACCAATAGCAACGACGTGTTGTTTGCCAGTGACGGGTTATCAGCTTATCGATCTGTTGATAACGGTCAGAATTGGGTTCAAATAAACAATGGACTGACGGATACCGATGTACTTGAATTCGCAATCGGGCAAAATGATGTGCTGTTCGGCGCCACCTACTCAGATGGTATTTTTCGCTCCACTGATAATGGAGAGAATTGGACGCTGACCCTTGATGTTGATGTTAATTCCATGGCAGTTAATGGAGCCGAGATATATGCCGGTTCCGGACTGGTTACGAATGGTGGCCTTTACCGATCCGTTGATAACGGATTAAACTGGACGATCACTAATACCAATCTGCCCATATCCCAATTAGAGGCGCTTGCATATCGCCCCGGAGACCGGCTTTTTGCCGTTGTCCGCGATAATGGGTTGTATGCCATTGATCTGGCGACAGATATTAATGATACTGGCCATACACTTCCAGTAAACTTTACTTTAGAACAGAATTATCCCAATCCATTTAATCCGTCAACCACAATTACCTACCAGGTGCCGCAAAGGAGTGTTGTAAAGCTGGAAATCTTCAATATTCTGGGGCAGAATATCCGTACTCTGGTGAATGATGTGCGGGGAGCGGGGCGGCACAAAATCCGTTGGAACGGTACCAACGATGCCGGTTTTCAGATGCCCGGCGCCGTTTACATTTACCGCCTGCAGGCGGGCGATTATGTTGAAACGAAGAAGCTTCTGCTGCTTAAATAGAATTCCGTTTTCCTGTTTTTGTTTTTAAAGTACACCGGCAAAACCCGGCTCAATCTCCCTGGAGAAGAGTCTTATTGCTTATCCGCGGTTTCCTTTGCAATCCGTCTGATTATCTCATTGCATTCAATAAAAATTTTGCTATTTTTAAAAGGTATTTATTGATCTCGCAGGCAGGAAAACGGCCGGGAATTTTATCAAAGAACAGTTATGAGACCAAGACTATTTTACCCTCCCCGGTTAATTGAACGTTTTCTGCTTCATTGCTCTCTGAATATTTCAATAAATTTCATACTTACACTCTATTCATTCTAAATAACGGCATCGAAACTGTCATCATTAAAAGGAGCTACAATGAAATCGCTGATCCTCTTTTTAATTGCAGTTGTTTTCTTCAGCATAAACTTTAATCTTGCAGCAAATGCCCCGGCAACATTTGAAAATATTTTAAGCGAGGCTGAACAAAATCCTGCCCATTTCCATGAGGCCAGGCGGCTTGCTATTGCACAGAACCTGCCGCTCAGTATCTACCTTCCCGGTGAAGCTTTTATGTATGTTATAAGTTCACAGCAGGACCAGGTGTTTTATGCATTTATCAAAGACCCGGCCAATCCTGTGGAATCCGGTGAGATCATCAGTTTCGATATTATTAAAAAAAGGTATAATCTCGGCAGGGCGCTTCTCTATTACGGGAACGGCCGCTACATAAACTATGATCCTGTTTTCCGGCAAAACCCCGCTTCAAGCGGAGACAGCCTGCTGCTGATACCAGACTGGGCCAGTGACCGGGTCCTTGCTTTTGATCCCTTTACAGGTGATCTGCTGGACGCATACTACATTCCGGTCAGCAGCACCTATCTGGCCTCCCCAAAGGAAGCTGTTTCAACCCCCCGGCAAACCATCAGCATCTCCGACCAACTGAACGATCTGGTTCTGGAATTCGACACCAGCGGCGCATATGCGGGAATTCTTGCTCCGGCCGGCGGTCTGAACAAAGATATTATTGATAATCCAAGAGGCCATACCTGGGGTCCCAACGGTAACCTGCTGGTAACAGTGGCAAGCGGGGCCAATCAGGAATCAATAGCAGAATTCGATCCCGCCGGAAACTACGTCGGTAATTTTATTGCGAATGGGGCCGGGGGCCTTAACGGACCCTTTGATATTCTTTTCCGCCGGAATGATGTGCTGGTCAGCGCCGACGGCAGCGATGCGATTCACCGGTATGATTTGAATGGAAACTTTCTCGGAAATCTGACCGCCATCACCAATTTTCCCCAGCAGATAACGGAACTGGCCGACGGCAGTATCGCGGTGGCAAACTGGTCAGGGCAGTCCGGTGTCCTGGTCTATTCCGCCACAGGAATCCTGCAGCGGGTATTATCCGGGATAACCGGAAATCGCGGTGTTTACGAACTGGGCAATGGAAATATTCTGACCACAAACAATTCCGGTGTTCATGAACTGAATCCGGTTTCAGGCAGTCTGATCAGAACCGTTGCCGGCGGGGTCAACGCCCAGTTTATCTCTCTGGCGACCTTTGCCGAACCGGCCAGCGCAGATGTCATTCTCAGCGCCCGGATTGGCGGCGAAAGCCAATACCGCAATTTCTGGGTGAATGGTTCCTGGGACAGTACCGGCCATTATGATCCGCTTTGGAGCGGGCCGATGGTGGCGTTAAATGACAGCGGCGCTTATCCCGATGCCGTGGCCGGTGACCAGATTTTCAGCGGAGCAGTAAATCTGGCCATTGATTCCATAAACACATACAACTGGTGGACGGGTTCTGAAAATGATATGAATTCTTTCCTGGATGATGGCAGTGCTTTTACCGTTACCAGCGCCAATACTGTTTACCCGGATACGCTGCTGCTGGACGGCGACGGCGGCATCAACGAATGGGTGATTGCGCTTCCCGGTGATTTTAACGGCTGGAATAATGCGGATGATATGGCCCGAAACGGCACCGTTTGGAGCAAAGAAATGCAGTTGGCCGCAGGCGTTTACGAATATAAATTCGCCGTCATGCATCAGTGGAGCGCTGCATATGGCGATGGCGGCATTGGAGGAGGAGCCGGCAACTTCAGCTTTACCGCCCCCGATTCGGGAATATACCGCTTTGATTTTGATGATGCGGATAACAGCCATTCTGTTACCCCGCTGGTAAACATAGGGGCCGGCGGGCGGCAGGCAGCTGCCGGGTTCGAGCTGTTCTCCAATTTCCCAAATCCGTTTAACCCTGTAACCACTATCAACTACAATATTCCGGAAACCACCCCAGTGCAACTGACTGTTTATTCCGTGTCGGGTGAAAAAATCAGATCACTAGTCAGCGGTACGCAAAGCGCCGGTGGACATTCTGTTGTCTGGGATGGAAAAAATGATCAGGGGCGTCCGGTGGGTTCGGGCATCTATCTGTACCGGCTGCAGGCGGCAAGTCAGGTTCTATCCAAAAAAATGATGCTGCTAAAGTAAAAAGGAAGGTATTTAACAACAGAATAAATAATTAATTCATCATTTCATATCTTAAATCAAGGAGATTTAAATGGAAAAAAATAATTACAGCTCTCTGCTGAATGCAGGCGTAATTTTTATAGTGACTCTGCTGTTATCCTGGCAGGCCGCACCGGTCAATGCACAGCCGGCTGAAATTCCCCAGAAAATGGTTCCTTATATGTTAGAATCCGGCCTCCATCAGGGAAAGCCGGCATTGGGAGAAAATGCAGTGCTTTCTTATGAGGCTGTTGTGAAATCAGAGAATGCGCCCTGGCTGCGCCTCTGGTTTACCGATGCCAACCTGGGGGATGGCAGCTATTTAAAAATTATCTCGGTAAAAGACGGCCACTGGCAGCGGCTGGATGCAGTCAGCCTGGAGCAATGGCAATATTCCAGCGCCTATTTCAATGGGGACGAAGTGAAAATACAGTTGTTTGTTGCCGGTGCGGACCGCGATATCTATTTTCAGATTGATGCGCTGACAATCGGGGAACCGGCAACAACCGGCCCGCTGGAAAGCCAGTGCGGACCGGTAGATGACCGTATCCCTTCATTCGATTCGCGTGCCGGGCGTTTAATGTCTGTCGGATGCACCGGCTGGATTATTGCCAGCGGTATTCAGGTAACGGCCGGTCACTGCCTTTCCGGCGGCAGCGGAACGGTGCTGGAGTTTAATGTACCGCTTTCGCTCCCAAGCGGTACCGTACAGCATCCGGGACCGGAAGATCAGTATTCGGTCATCCCCTCCTCCATTTCCTTCACTAACGGCGGGGAAGGGAATGACTGGGGCGTTTTTGAAGTTTATGACAACAGCAATACCAGTCTTCAGCCAATTGCCGCCCAGGGCGATGCCTATATTGTGGCGCAAAGTTATCTTGCCGATTCAATCCGCATCACCGGTTACGGTGTGGATTATGATAATGGAGATTATAATCAGATCCAGCAGACCCATATGGGCCCCAATGCCGGATCCAGCGGCACCACCATGCGCTATGTAACCGACACTGAAGGGGGGAATTCCGGCAGTCCTATTATTGATAACAATACCGGTTTTGCAGTGGGTGTGCATACCCATGGCGGCTGCACCACTTCAGGCAGCGGTTTTAACAAAGGCACCAGCACCTATCATGCGGATTTATGGGCGCATGTCAGCTCTGCTGCTCAAATTCCTCCGCAAGCACCTCTCAGCCTGGTTGCCTACAGCGATTATACCACG
>JBAPTX010000635.1:0-6642 GCA_049282375.1 Calditrichia bacterium | reverse complement strand
GCCCTGCATGCCCGTTATTTAAATCTTGTCCATCCCATAACCGCAGAAACCCTGCATTTTGAAGCGGAATTACCCGCCGATTTTAAAAATCTTTTAATTAAAATTGAAAAGCTCAATCGTTAAAATTTAAATTAGCAAATTCCTGCATTATCTGTTAAATTCAACTCAACGAGAACAGCGGAGGAATACCATGCGTTTTAATACAGGTCACTTTTTGTTTATTTTTCTATTATTTGCCTCAACGGCTTTTTCCCAAAAGTTCGAACTGATTACCCCTAAGGTAATGAGTCTTGGGGAGATTCCCAGCGATACACTGGTGGAGAGCGTTATAAAATTCCGTAATGCCGGTGAAAAACCATTGCAGATTAAAGATGTCAAAACATCCTGCGGATGTACAGTAGTCTCGCTGGATAAATTAGTATATGAAAAAGGGGAAGAGGGAGAAATCCCGGTGTTGTTTAACTCCAAAGGATATTCCGGAACCACCCGAAAATCGGTCAGCATTTATCTGAAAGACCATGAACCGGAAGTGGAGAAAGTGATTCTGCAAATTACCATAAATCCGCAGATCGATATTAAACCGCGCTTTATCAATTTACAGGATGTTTCGGTTAGTGATAAAGAAGTGGTGCGGGTTATCGAAATTGTAAATAACACCGGTAAACCGCTCAGCGGCAAACTGGACCCCAATGATGCTAAAGGATTTGGTATTAAACCGCAGCAGATAAATGTGAAACCCCATTCCTCCGAATCGGTGACGGTTACATATCAACCCGCGGAAACCGGACGGAAAGACACTTACCTTGTTTTGGATGTAAGTAAGCCTTTCAGCACCAAAAAGAGAATTCCTGTGTTTATTAATATCCGGGAGTAAATCCTGATTTGTTCTGCTGCTTCGGCGATTTTAAAATTTTACTTTGCAAAATAATAAACCGGTATTTCCCTTCAACTTGAAGCTGACCCGACTCGTCTTAATTGTAATCATAGCGCTGCTGGCCGGATTAATTTATAACCAAATACATCCGCAGGGCATTCGTATTCAATGGCTGCTGCCAGCCGGAAAACCGGAAGAAAATGGCAGTGCTGCTGAAGTCGTCGTTATATCGGCCGAAGAAGCCCGTCAGTATCTGCAAAAGAACGGCTGCGGATTTATCGACCTTCGCGATTCCTTTGATTATGAAGTCGATCACATCCCCAATGCAATTAATCAGCCGTTTTCCCATTTACTCAGTTTGGATGATCTGTCATTTCTGAAGCAAAGAAACTGCTGGGTAATATATGATGATGCAGGGAATATGAGGAATTTGCAGGGACTGGCTTCCCGTTTAAACCGCAATAACTCCTCTACATTTTACCTGATGTTTGGCGGATATGCGATTTGGCTGGAAAATGGATATCCGGTTGAAGCGGGAAAGGGTTTTTGATGGATCGCCGAAAATGGCTTTTATTTCTTCTGAAAATTATTCTGGCGCTTCTATTTTTTATGGCAGCGGTTTCCAAGCTGAAAGAACCGGCGGCATTTGCTCAGAACATTGAAAATTATAAAATATTTGGCGGTGTATTATCACGGTGGATAGCCGTTTGGGTCCCCTTCCTTGAGATTTTGCTCGGGCTGCTGCTGATCAGCGGACGCTGGACCGCCGAGGCTCTGCTGCTGACCTTGCTGCTTTATCTGGTTTTTGATGCAATGATACTTCAAGCTTTTTTACGCGGGCTGGATGTGACATGCGGGTGTTTCGGGAACACGCATCAAACACCTATTGGCGGGTTAAAGATTCTTGAAAATACAATTCTGACGCTGCTGGCGGTATCCGCCTTTATTTTATATCGCAAACAAGTAAAAAAAGGCGGCCTTTCCGGACCGCCTTACAATACAGTTTTATGAATTGATCATCTGACGGATCACCGTCTGCAGAATTCCGCCGTTTTCATAATATTCTATTTCAATCGGAGTATCCAGACGCACTTTCACTTCAAATTCCTTTTTCTGATTTTCCTTATTTACTGCCGTAACCTGCAGCATTTTTCCGGGTTGAAGTCCCTCAGCAATCCCGGTTAAATGAAAGGTTTCATGGCCGCTCAATTCCAAGCTCTTCCAACTTTCGCCTTCTTTAAACTGAAGCGGAAGGACGCCCATGCCGATTAAATTGCTGCGGTGAATCCGTTCGTAACTTTGCGCGATTACCGCCTTTACACCCAGCAGCAAAGTCCCCTTTGCCGCCCAGTCCCGGGAACTGCCGGTGCCGTATTCTTTTCCCGCCAGAATAATCAATGGCGTATGATCTTCTGCATACTTCATAGCGGCATCATAAATAAACATCTGTTCGCCGGTGGGGAGATAAAGCGTGTAACCGCCTTCTACATTATGTAATAACTGGTTCCGGATGCGTATATTCCCAAAGGTGCCCCTCATCATAACTTCGTGATTTCCCCGGCGGGAGCCGTAAGTATTGAAATCTTTTACTTCCACCCCGTGGTCTTTTAAATATTTTCCGGCAGGACTTTTTACAGGAATTGAACCGGCAGGGGAAATATGGTCGGTAGTGACCGAGTCTCCCAGCAGCGCAAGAACTCTGGCATTTTTTATATTGGAAATGTTATCTTTTTGCGGACTCATTCCTGTAAAGAAGGGGGGCAGTTTAATGTAGGTGGAATTCTGCTGCCAGTCATATGCAGCGGATTTCTCGACCTGCAGTTCCTGCCAGTGTTCGTCTCCATCATAAACTTCGCCATATTTATTTTCAAACATTTGCGGATCCAGGGCTTCCCTTACAGTGGCCTTAATTTCTTCCATATCCGGCCATATATCCTTCAGATAAACCGGCTGACCGTCTTTACCCGTTCCAAGTGGTTCATTTTCCATATCAATGTTTATGCGTCCTGCCAGGGCATATGCCACCACAAGCGGCGGCGAGGCAAGATAATTGGCACGCACAGAAGCATGAATTCTGCCTTCAAAATTTCTGTTTCCACTCAGTACTGCGGCCGCCACAATATCCCCTTTCCTGATACCCTCATCTACTTCTTCGGGCAAGGGACCGCTGTTCCCGATGCAGGTAGTGCAGCCGTATCCCACTAAATTAAACCGCTGTTTTTCCAGATCATCCATTAATCCGGCCTTCTCCAGGTATTCAGTAACAACCCTGCTGCCAGGCGCCAGGCTGGTTTTAACCCAGGGCTTTGTCAACAGTCCTTTTTCCAGCGCCTTTCGCGCCAGAAGGCCCGCGGCAACCATAACCGATGGATTGGATGTATTAGTGCAACTGGTAATGGCGGCAATTACAATTGATCCATGATGCAGCAGGTGTTCATCGCCATCAATTTCCACCGGAACCGGAGACTGGCGTTTTTCAACTGCCGGACTGCCTTCATATTCCATCCGGTTCAACTGTTTGCTGATATTATCATTCAGGTCCTTATGGAAAAGTTCTTTTAAATCTTTTTTAAAAGTGGGCTGCATTGCAGAAAGCAGCACGCGGTCCTGCGGCCGGCGGGGACCCGCCAGGCTGGGTTCAACAGTAGAAAGGTCCAGCTCCAGCATGGTCTTATACTGGGGATCGGGCGTTTCATCCGTCCGGAAGAGATTTTGGGATTTTGCATATTCTTCAACCAGCCGGACCCGGGATTCAGCACGGGCGGTCAGGCGCAAATAATTTAATGTGACTTCATCAATGGGAAAAAAGCCCATAGTGGCACCATATTCGGGTGACATGTTGGCAATTGTAGCACGGTCCGGCAGCGGCAGATTGCTTAATCCGCTTCCGAAGTATTCTACAAATTTCCCCACGACGCCTTCTTCGCGCAGCATTTGAGTAATCACCAGCACCAGATCGGTGGCCGTTGATCCTTCCGGCAGTGCGCCGTGTAATTTAACGCCAACAACTTCCGGCATCAGCATATAATAGGGCTGACCCAGCATTACGGCTTCAGCCTCTATCCCGCCCACTCCCCAGCCCAGCACACTCAACCCGTTGATCATCGTGGTATGTGAATCTGTGCCTACCAGAGAGTCGGGATAAGCGATCGCATCTTTTCCGTTTTTCAGGGTCATGACCACTTTTGCGAGATATTCCAGATTCACCTGATGCACGATTCCTGTTCCCGGCGGTACCACACTAAAATTATCGAAGCTTTTTTGCGCCCATTTAAGAAGAGCATATCGTTCACTATTGCGCTGATATTCTTTTGCGACATTGAATTTAAACGCTGCCTCCGTTCCGAAAATATCAACCTGTACGGAATGGTCTACCACAAGATCTGAGCGTACAATCGGATTTATTTTTTCAGGTTCACCTTTCAGGTCTTTCATCGCATCCCGCATGGCAGCCAGGTCCACAACCGCCGGTACTCCGGTAAAATCCTGAAGCACCACCCGCGATGGCATATAGGGGATTTCTTCAACCGCAACATTGGTTGGGTTGTAGGAAGCCAGCTTCATGATATCATTTTCCTTAACCAGTTTCCCGTCTTCTTTACGCAGGACATTTTCCAGCAGAATACGGATTGAAAAAGGCAGTCTGTCCAATTCAGTATTTCCCTGTGCTCCCAATTCAGGTAAGCTGAAGTATGAATATTTCTGACCATCGATTTGAAAACTTTTTAGTACGCCAAAGCTGTTCTTGAAGTCTTCTGACATGCTTTCTCCTTCAATCATTTCTTTTACAATAAAAAAGGAATATTTAATATCTGATTCTCTAAAGACAAAATCGAGAGTATTAGAATAAGAACAAACATATACGTTTGCAATTCAGAACTACAAATTTTAAAACCAGTGCTATGGGAGGCAGTTCCCCATATAGCGGTTTCCAAAGTATTTAACCTGCAGTCCGCTCACCGCACCATAACCGAATTTACTTCCAGGAAGAAATTCAGAATGTGAGTTGCCTTAGTTTAGTGATTTACAACTTAGTTTATCGTAGTAAAAAGTCGAATAAGTTTTGTAGCTAATGAAACTTACTAATTAATTGTAAAACGTTTTCAGACCCTCCGAGCAGTTTCGGCAAATCGGGATTTTGCCGCGGTCGGAAACAACCCGCCTGCGGAATCCATGGTATTTTTCACTTCTCCAAATTTTAAAGAAATTTTCCTGAGGCATTTCTCCCAGAGAATATTCTCCCTCTTTGTCGAAGCAGCACGGGATTACCCGGCCATCCTGAGTGATAACGGAGCCGATCCATAACTTTCTGCAGTAGCCCGAGTAGGAGCCTTTTAGGCGGTACCCTTCTTCCATTTTCTGGTAGCGGCGGAATTTGGGATTTTTTGGTAAAATTGATTCTGCTTCTTCGAAATCATAAATCTGAGGAGATTTAAATACAACTTTATCCACTCCAAGCTTTTTCCCAAGCCTTTTGATAGCTGTAATTTCATGCTCGTTGTGGCGCATTACCAAAAATTGTATTACCACACGCGGAAATGGCTTATTAAGCCGATTCCTCTCTTCCAAAAAAATTTCGATACCCTTTACAACCCGCTCAAACATTCCTTTGCGGCGATAAATCCGGTAAGTCTGCTCGGTGGCGCCATCCAGTGAAATGACCAACTCGCCCAAATTACTGGCGGCCAGAGAGCGGCTGAATTCACGGCTTGCCAGCCGGCTGCCGTTTGTACTGATGACGCTGTAAATCTTTTTTTGCCAGGAATAATCCACCATCTGCACCAATTCCCGGTTCATGGTTGGTTCACCCTGAAAATAAAGCAGCAGATACCAGGCATGGGAAGAAATTTCATCGATAATTTGATTGAACTTCGGCAGCTCCATATAGCCCTGAGGCCTTTTTAGGATTTGCGTTCCAACCGGACATTCTGTGCATCCGAGGTTACAATGATTGGTCGGTTCAATAAAAAAAGAATAGGGGCTGCCCCATACAAAGTAGCGGCCGGTCCATTTGGATATATAAAAAGAAGTAAGATTCAAAAGTAAATTTACAGCTTTGGGGTAGCTGAAAAGATATCTGTAAAAGGAGAATTTTTGAAGGATTTTCATGTTTTTACCAAAAAAAAAGGGACACTTTTTAATGTCCCTTCAGCAGCAATGGGGCCAAATTAAATTTTTTAATTTGGGAGGGAGGTTTCTTTGAGGAGAGAGCCCCATTGCTGATTCCAAGATAATATTCCATTAGTTAAAAACCAAACTGAATTTTCATATTTTTTAAAAAAATCAGTAGTACATGAAGTATTTTTTTGCGGTGCTGGGATAAATGAATTGAATATCCACTACCTCCCAGAAGTGGTCTTTTTTTACCAGCTTCAAATGAATGAGATCCCGCGGACGTAATTTTTCCAAAGTCGCAAAATTGATTCTCGCCTTAAGATGTTGAGATGGAAAATGGGGGTCACTCAGTTCTACCATTCTTGAAGGCCCGGTTGACTTATGGGCAAGTTCGTAAATTCCGGATATACTGTCAGGATTATCATCTTCCGCCAGAATGGCTTCCCATACATTGTATTCAGAAATAAACTGGTTTATGGCACCAACTACCCGGGGCAGGCTTACTTTTAACTGCTCGTAATAATTCAGAAATGCCTTTTTTAAATTAATCCTGTACTGGTGGTAAACAAAAGTGATGAAGCGGGCAGTAGCCCTGAAGATATGTGCGATCTGCTTTTCATCTTCCATAATAAATTCTCTGGGCAGCCAGATAC
>JBAPTX010000634.1:0-18230 GCA_049282375.1 Calditrichia bacterium | reverse complement strand
CAATTGCTCCGCCGGCGCTGCCGATAAAAGACCAGTGGGTCTGCTGAATAAACTGATAGTTCAGTTCAAAACGCTCAGTGGTGCCCTGCTGTGCGCCGTAGGAAGAACCGCAGAATTCTCCGGTGATTATCGCATGCTTCCAGACGCGGTCGTTCAGCGTGGGGCTGATGCGGTTCAAACTTTCCAGATACCAGTTGTTGGAATCTTCCGTCCCCAGGCAATCATTGCGGATACCGCCGCCGCGATCGGTCACATATTTTGTGGCAAAATCATCATCAAAGGGAATAACCTTTTTTTTGGTGGGGAAAGCTGAAAAGTAATCTTCCAGGATGGCCTGTTTGCTTGCCTGTGTTGCTGCCAGTGAATCGTTCAGATAGACATGCCATTCTCCCCAGAAACCGTAAGAACCGATATCGATCCAGGCCACCCGCGGATCATTATCGTAGCGGGCGCCCAGCGCCGTCATAAAATTATGGTGCGCCTGCAGGAATTTGGGATCATCCCAGTCCGGCGCCAGCCCACGCGCACCGTCAATTTCGTAGGCGCGCATCCTGATTCCCTGATCTGCCAGCCACTGCGGGATATCGATGTGGCCCGCATCTCCGGGAAGCGCCGCTGTAATCCGGAAACCAACCCGCTTTCCGGTTTGGGCAATATTACCCCAGGATTGTTCCAGCCGGCTCCAGTTGTACTGCCCTTCCTGCGGCTCCAGCTCCTTCCAGGTAAATGTGGCCTGCTGCAGTTTTGCATCATAAACCGGATTGTTATTACCGATCCAGGGGGCAAATCCTTTAAAAGGATTGGGAAGCACATCATCTATTTCTATGAGTTTAATGAGATGACTGTTAGCCGGTGGTGCGGCCGGATCTTTCTTTGAACAACCCTGCCACAGCACAAATAAAATGATAAGCAGAATCCCGGTTTTATCTTTAATCAACAATTGCGTTTTTCCCACTTGAATTTGCTCTGGTTTTCTTATTCAAACTGCACCACTGCCAGCCCATACACTTCCACTTCATCCGGCGAAAAGGTGATTACTGTATTTCCCCCTCTATCTTCTGTCTCGAAATCCAGGGAATTCATCTGCGCCAGTGTGCCGCTGTATTCCACGCTTTTCACCTTTTTGCCTTCGGGAACGGATAATTGAATTTTCAGGTCCTGCGCCGGGGTAATCACACCGCCCAGGGTTACATTATAATTCACCAGGTGCACCAGCATCAGATTTTTATCGGGATTACTCATGGTGGTCATTTCCACATAGGGCGTTTTCTCCGTCAGCATGGATACTTTTCCCGGCAGCAATTCCTGAATGCGGTAGGCGGCGCGCTTCAGAATTTCCCGGAGATCCGGGTCCATATTATTCCGTGTGTATGCTTCCGGGATATCAGGGAAAAGATCGGCCATAGTTGGTCCAAATGTGGTAAACTCTCCCTTTTCTTTGGCAGGCACCAGATAATGGTCCGCCGGTATGGGGGCGGGTATAAATGCGATTTTCCCGGAACCGGCATTTTTCTCGGTATAGTTTTGGGGGTATGATTTTGAATCCAGCATCCCGGCCAGCAGAAGATTGTCATTAGGGGTGTTATATTGATCCTTTTTCCCGCTTTCGCCCAGCACCAGCAGAATCCCGCCATTCTCGGCATACTTTTTCAGTGCCTCTTGTTTTTCCGTGCTCAGCAGCGGCAGATAAGGTATCAGCACCAGATCAAAATCGTTGATCCTGCCGGTATTTAAATCATCTTCCACCAGCATCGCATGGGCGATACCCTCATCCGCCAGCACCCTGGAAGCGCTGAAGGCAAAACTGAGTTCATCCGCCAGGTATTGGTTTAAAGATGCCAGAATTCCGATATTGCTGCTGAGTTTTGCACCCAAAAGATATTTTTCATTCCCCGAAAGAAACTCATACATGCGGGTGGCGCCGGGAGGGGTTTGTCTTTTTTCCCTGAAGACGGTGTGATTGGCCTCTGCTTCCGCAATATTAATCTGCGCCATAGCACTCAGCACTTTTTCACTGGGATCGGGAAAAATCGGCGGCGTAATTTCGGTGGCATAGATAATGATCGGCTTGTTGTGCGCTGCCGCCGTCAGGAATTTCAGCGCCGGGCTGTTGGTGATTTTAGTTCCGGTGGAATCCTTCCGCGGGGCGGAATCAAGATATTCCTGAATTTCCGAATAGATGAAGTCATCATATCCGGCGGCACCCAGCATTTCCATATTACCGGCAGCATCATACGCAATCGGGCCGTAGCCGAATCCGCCGTAAACATTTCCTGAGATCATAAAATGGGGGTTATACTGGCGTGCGACAGTCCGCAGACGGTGATGAAATTCCGCTACGCTGTGGCCGCGGAAAGTAATCCATTCCATCCAAAAGTTATCGCCCCGTTCAGTGGGAAGTTCAATATTTTCATAATCGGAAGTGCCGTATTTTGTTTTGCTGACCTGCGGCGGCAGATTTTTTTCCAGATAATCAATAAACGCCTTCCGGGTATAATCGCAATAACAGGTTTCTCCGGCAATATGGGTCCAGTCCACATAAGATCCATCGATGCCGGTTTCTGCCTGCGCCCGCACCCGGCCTTCCATCATGCGCACATAATAAGGATTATTGGGGCAGCCCCAGGTTTCAAACCGTTCGGTTTTTTCTTTGCCGTAGGGCGCGTAGCGGTAATAGGGAAAACTGCCGTCCGGGCGGACCGTGATCCAGGTGGTGGGATCTTCCGGAGGTTTAGGGCCGATGTAATCCGAGAAGTTTTCCCAGCGGGTATTATAAAAATCAAGAAATTCAATTTGATCTTTCTCGGGAATATCCGCAGGTGTTTCTGTTTTGCCGTTCAGGGAGCTTGACAAATAGCGAAGCACAATATAGCCCTGGTCATGATACTTCTGATTAAAGGCTTTGGCTTCTTCCATCTGCTGATCGAATTCTTCCCGCGTGACGTTTTCAAAATTTGGCGCCCCGCTGCCGAAAGTTAGGGTCATATTATTTTTCTGCAGAAAATCAATATCGGACTTTTGTCCCAGCCGCCAGTGTCCCCAATCCACCAGCGGTTCCCATTCCTGTGCAAATACAACTCCGGCCAGTAAAAAGCAAAGGATCACCGGATAAAAGGGTATATGAAGCGTTTTTTTACTGCGGTTCATTTCGAGTCTCCCCATTATAAATGAATAACCAGTTCACTTTTATTCTGAAATTCAGGTATGGTGATCATGTAACTGCTTCCCTGCGCTGAATAACTGATTTCCTTGCCATCCACCTGCACGCTTTGCGGTTTTGATGGATAATTAAACCAGATGATCCGCTCCGGATTAAGGCTGTTCTCCAGAATCAGGCGCACAGCAGATTTATCTGCTTCTGCGGCGGTGACTTTCAGGGTAGCTCTTTTCAGGGAAAACTTTGCATTATTCAGTTTTTCCAAACGAACAGTTCGGTCCGAGGTGACATACCCTTCCAGAATATTGTCCCCTCTTCTATTCCACTCCTGCCAGTCGGCATTCAACAGCGCAAAACCATCTGCAGCCTTGAATTTAAAGCGGCCTTTACTTTTAGTGAGTACCTGAAGGGAAATGGTTTTTCCGGATTGCCGGATTTCCGGCATGGGCTTGGAAATCCAGGTTAAGCGGGGTTCCTGCGACGGTGCCGCTCCAAGTTCAATTTCAATGCTATTTTTCCCTTTTTTTAAATTTGGTAAAATAACAGTCTGCTCTTTAAAAGCGGGATGCGGCTGGCCGTTAATCTTTACACTTTGAATAAACTTACTGCTGTTCTCAATCCGCAATCCCATGCCGCCGGTAAATCCGGCCACAGTATCCAGCAGGACCGGCGATAAATCCAGAGTCATATCAATTTTATCCGGCTCTGCTTTCCACTGATAGTCCCATTGCGCCATTGCCCGGAGCTTATTTCCCAGATCTTCAGGCCGGGGGGCGTAAATATCACTGGTGGCGAATTTGGCCCGCATGGCATCGTAAAAAGCGATATTGTTTTTATTCATGATGCGGTCTTTGCCGTACTGCGGCTGTGAGGTAATGGAGTAGTCATGCCACATTTCATTGAAAATGACCCCATTGCCGATGTTCTGATACATATGGTCGAAAATAGATTCCTCGAAGGCGGTAATCTGCTGGGTGGTGTAGCTCCAGCTCGGATCATAAAACCACTGATAATCCGGTGATGGATTATTTTCAATAACCACAAAGTTAGGATTTTCTTCCGCATACCAGGTCAGATTGCCGTAGCCAAGGGGCATGTCCTGTTCGAAACCATGGGTCATGTAAAAGGAAAAGCGGCGGGCCACTTCATCATAATCATCCATGTGAATGGTATTACCGGGATTTATAAAAAATTTTACATCTCCTATGGGATACCCGTAATCACTGGTGTTAAACTCGATTTCCTTTATTGCATCGTCGAGCTCTTCCTTCCACCTTTCCGGAGTCATTTCGCGATCAATATGGTGCAGTTTGCTGTGTGTGCCGATTTCTCCGCCTACTTCTTCAATCATCTGCCCGAGCGGTGCCAGATCCTGCCAACCGGCCCGCGTAGCCCCACTGGATACCCAGGCATATACAGGAACCACCCCGGTCGCCTTTGCAAGATCCACCAGATAGTTAATGGTTTTGATTTGCGCATCCAGGTTGCTGCTGGCATCCGCATCCAGACGAATAATAGCGGCCAGCTCTGCATTGGTCAACTGCGGGGTGGGAAAAGCATTCTCCATCTCTCCGTACACTGCCCAGTGAATTGCCCGGGGTAAAATTTCAAACAGTTTATTGGCATAGAAAACCTGCGGATCGGCATTCCTGAAAAAAGAAGCGGCGCCTGCCCAGGTGCTGAAATCGCTGACCAGCACGATCCGGTTTCCTGCCGCATCTTTAACGGAAAGAAAGGGATAAACCTGATTGTTATCCGTTGCCGAAAGTAAAGTTTCGCCGCCTCTCACAAAATCCAGAATATTCAGCCCATTTGCCAGATGCTGGGTCACATTTTGGTTGACCGCCAGCAGCCGCGTGATGTACTGGGAATTGGAACTGACTTCAATCCGAAACTGCGAATTCCCGTGAAAACCGCCATAGGAAATGCCCAGCAGACTGTCCAGTGCGGAGTGGTCTCTTTCCTTCGCATTGGCGTCATTCACCGCAAACTGGCCGTCAATAATCAAATTGCCGCCGTCCTTTAAATATGATTTGAAAACACGGATCAAATCGGAATAAAGGGCATCATCTACATAGCTGCACTGCCCCAGAACCAGTGCATCGTAGTTGCTCAGATTTTTTTGGGAGAGTTCCGAGAGAAACAGGCAATCATATGGGATTCCGGACAAATTCAACACCGCAGCCCATCCGTGGGCTGACATCTGGGTCACACCCCAGCGGTGCTGAAAACTGGTTTTGCTGATGATGATTCCCACACGGGGATTTTGATAAGAAGTATCCGCGGAAACCAGCACGGCAAAAATCATTAAAAAAGAAAAAATTAAAGGGATCGGTTTAGACCGCATTTTAAGTGCTCCTGTAAAAGATTTATCAGTTAACATAAGCCGAGTTCCAGGCGCAGGAGTTCAATACTGTTCCGCTGATCAGCGCATTTTTCAGCAGCCGGTTCAGAATGCCGGTGAGAAAGACCCTTCTGTACGGCTTTTACAACCTGTCATGTTGAAACCGCCAAACCCCCGGATTACAGTTAATCCACACTTCCGGCAGCGGCAGCGGCCCCATGCATCATACCGGTTTCCGGATCGATTACCAGCATGGCTGCGCCGCCGATACCGCCTTTCCGCACACTGACATTATGTCCCCGGGCAGATAATTCATCCGCTATTTTTTGCGATATGGAAGCCTGCAGCCGCAGACTGGCGATTCGCGGATCATCCTGCCCGAAGGAACCGGTATGGTGTCCGGTAGCAAACCGCGGTTCTTTCACCGCCTGTTCAGGCAGCATGCCAAATTCGATATTATCCAGCAATAACTGCAAAGCTACCTGATCCTGCAAATCACCGCCGGCAATACTGATTGCCATTACCGGTTTATTATTTTTTACCACAAGGGTGGGGGTCAGAGTAATACGGGGGCGTTTGCCTGCTTCAATACAGTTAGGATGGCCTTTCCAGGTATTCAGGCTGACCAGGCGGGCGCCATGAATTATCCCGGTTTCCCCGCCGGCCCCGGCAGTACTCCCCAAGCCGCTGGGAGTAGTCGCCACTACATTCCCCCAGCGGTCTGCCACACACAGGGTTGTAGTGCCTCCCTGCTCTGTTTGCGGAACCGCCTGTTCACTGCGGGATTTCATATTTCGGGGATCACCGGGAATCACCTGATGGGAAGCTTTATTCATATCTATCAGATTCCGTCGAATATCACTATACCTGTCCGACAGCAAAGCCGTCATGGGAATATCGGAAAACAGCGGATCGCCGTAATAAGCGTCTCGGTCCGCCAGTGCCAGTTTCATAGATTCAGTGACGGTATGAATATAATCTGCAGAAAGGTGCCCCATTTTTTGCAGATCAAATCCTTTAAGCAGTTGCAGGGTCTGCAGCATATACGGGCCCTGCGTCCAGGGGCCGCATTTATAAACAGTATATCCTTTGTATTCTATTTTCAGCGGGTCTTCAATTTCGGTGATATGAGCAATTAAATCCTTCTTGCGCAGAAAACCGCCTTTTTGGCGGTACCAGGCATCCAGCGCATCTGCGATATCTCCCCGGTAAAACCGGTTGGAAACTGCCTGTAACTTGTTGCTGCGGGTGCCGATCGCCGCCTGCTCCGCTTCAATCAGCTTCCTTAGAGTGCCGGCCAGATCCGCATACCAATTCTGCCCGGTATCCACTGTATCGCCATCAGAGGTATCTATATACCAGGTTTTACCGCCTGCATCGAGAATTTCCAGAGTGGGCCCTACAGCTTTTTCAAAGGAGATGGTTCCGTAATGCTGCAGAAGAGTGACGCACAAATCCACGACTGCCGGTACTGCCGCCGCTTTCAGGCTGCTGCCCGGAATACCGTTTTCCATATACCACTGAATGGCCTCGGGGTCAAGCGGCGCCTCCCCCTGCCCGGACAGCACTTTAACCGAATTGTCATCCGCATGATAAACAATAACCGGCACTTCACCGCCCATGCAAAAGGCGCCGACATGCTTTACTGCGAGTACCAGCAGGCTGGCGGCTGCAGCATCGGCGGCATTACCGCCTTCTTTCATGATTTTCACCCCGGCCGCCGCCGCTTCCGGTTTACCGGCAACCACAAGCCCCTTATCTCCGCTGGCCTTCCAACTGATCTCGCCGGCAAAGAGTAACTGGCTTGAAAACAAAAGCAGAAAGATCGTGCTGAACGTGTATCTCATCAAGTTCATTATCGTGCTCCTTTTACGGGTAATACTGGGGCCTTCTTATATAAAGATTTAATTGGTTTCTTCGCTTTTCACCCGGCATGGGTTTTCCCCCTGGGATGCCGCTTTGCCGGCAATTTGTTAGTAAATTTTGCCCTCTTTTCAGAAAGTGAAGGAAAGTTCTCCCTGATCTCCGTTTTCCTGCAGGATATAAAATTAGCCGCGATATTCCGGCTTCCAATGCTCGATGGTACCATTACGCATTGCCTGAATTCCCATATGCACTGCGACAGCCGCCCGTCGCCCGGTTTCTGCATTGGAATCCGGCATTCGGTTGTTGCGGATACAATCGGCAAAATGCAGGAAAGCCAGCGCTGTGGTTTCTTCATCCCCGTGGGGCTGATCTTCCACTTTAATTTCGGTGCCTTCGCCCTTTTTCCATGCCTGGTAAGTGGCTGCGGTTACCGCATACGCACCGCCGGAAGAATCGGGATTTGCTTCGCTTTCCACATACTTCTGCTCGGGATAAAAGCGCGCTTTCTGGCCCTCTTCGGCATTAATTTCGATGGTTCCCATGGTTCCCATGTACTGCAGCGAAACCCCATAATGGGCGTTTGTGGTTATGGAAGTAAAAATGGCTTTGATGCCGTCCGGATATTCATAAACCGTATTCACATTGTCAAAGGTTTCGCGGCCGTCCTTCCAATAGTCAATGCCGCCGAATCCGGTCACTTTCAGCGGATGGCTGTCCAGCATCCAGTTGGCAATATCGATATGGTGTGAACACAGCTCGGCCATAAGCCCCCCGGAATATTCGCGGTACATCCGCCAGTTTATCAATCTCTCCAGGCTTGGATCCGGCACCGGCCGCCGCCAGTCCCCGTTACGATGGTAATTGCAGCGCACGTGGGTCACTTCCCCCAGATATCCCCGGTTTATCATCCCGTGAATTTCGTGGAAGAGCGGATTGGCACGGGTCTGGTATCCCACCTGAAATGTCTTGCCGGAGGATTTGGCCACAGTTTCCAGTTCCAGCGCCTGAGGAATACTATAGGTCATTGTTTTTTCACAGAAAACATGCTTTCCCGCCTCCAGTGCATCCCGCGCCATCTGATAATGCAGATGTAATGGAGTCGCTACAATGATGCCGTCCAGGTCTTTATTTTCAAGCATCTTCCGGTATTCTTCATATCCTTTTGCTCCCGGCTCCGCCTGTTTTAATCCGCCTGCCAGGTGCGCCGGCAGGATATCGCAGCAGGCGGTAACACGGATCCCGGGAATGTCTTTTAAAATGTAAACAATCCATTCCCCGCGGTCTCCGGTACCAATGATGCCCAGATTCAGTGCATCTGCGGCTGACCCGTTTGCCTTCCGGGCAAACCCGGGCATTCCCAAAGTCAGACCGGCGGCTGCGGCCGTGCTTAAGCTGATAAATTTACGGCGGTTCATTTTTTCCGGCATAATTTCCTCTTCAATTTACTGGTTATTGCGGTTTAACACTTACCCGCAGTGGATTGCGTAATCGCCCGGCAAAATACCTGACCATGGAAAAATCACCTGCTTTTTCCATACTGAAAACCAGATAGGCATTCTTTTCCAGATAACGGCTCCCCTCCGGAACAAAGGTCAGATGTTCATGGATCAGCCGCCGGTTCCAGTATTTTCCGCCTCCGGCACCATCACTGATTTTGGTGTGGGGCAGCCAGGTGGGAGAAGGTTTTCCAAAACGATTATTGTTATCATATTCCAGGCGGATACTGGCAAACCCGTAACCGCTGTCCGCATGGTAAAAACAGAGCCAGGGTGCGTCGTTCTCAATTGGATTTTCCTGCAAAAGACCGTATCGTTCGCTGAATTTCACATTCACAATTTCGCCGCCGGGGCGCTCGAATGCAACGTGGGTGAACATGCTATCCATTGTCATTTCGTCATTTCGCAGCAACTCCAGTTCTACATCCTTTTGCATTTCCATCTCAGAATAAAAAATGAACCAGGGTTTTCCGGCATAAAAATCATAAGCGGCTGTCAGCAGAATTTCGGGATGGGAAGGCGCCAGATCCTGCCTTTCCGTGCGAACCCGGTAAGGACCTCTTTTTACCCGGTAATACCCCGGATCTTCCCACCCGGAAATGGTGGTGTAATACTCCAGTTCCGGTTTCTGAAAATTAGGCCCCCAGTGCAGGCGGTTTTCGGTGCGGAATAAAAGCCGGTTAAATCCCATCTTAATCAGCAGTTCGCGAAGCTGACCGGAATTGTGACTTTTGGCCTCACTGTCCCCGCTTTTGCTTAAATCCGCGCGATAGTATTTATTATTAATCTGAAGATCAAAACCACTGCCGGTGAGAGAAAGATCTGTTTGCGGCGATTTCTGCCCTGCGGCGGTTTGCAGCAGCCAGCGCTGCTGTTCGTTTGCTTTAAGGGTTACCGGAAATAAAATGGACAGCATTTCTCCGCCCTTTTCCGGAATGGACTGTTTATCTATCTGTGAATAAACCGATTTCCCGCTTTTCTGATTAACGGCTATTATGGCAGAATCGCCAATTGAAACCTGCAGGTAAACCTGCACATATTCCTGCTTTCGCTCCAAACCAGCCGGCTCACTCACATCAACAACTGCCAGCATTTTGGCCGCTACCGTTCCTGTCAGGGAAAACAGAAGGAAAAAAATGAAGTGCATCCAAAGTTTTTTAAAGATCATCATCATTACTTTTTGCTTTCAGCATACGTTTTCTATTCTACCCAGACAACCGCACCTTTATCGACGGCGGGAATGGTGACGGCAAGAGAGCCGTCAATCTTTTGGGCTTCCAGTTGCTGCTTCTGCCCCAAAAAAGGCAGCAGGTAAACCGTGCTGCCGGCATCCCGGGGAAAAGTGATTTTTACATTTTTCTCGGGAAGCTGCCGGTCTACTTCCTCCCCTTTTAATCCTTTAAAATTGGCAATAAATATATGGATTTTTCCATCAACACGAGCGATCTGGCTGGTGATATAGGGGGATGCGTTGACTTCCACAGTGGATTTATGTCCCAGCGTCTGCTCAAGTCCGGTCAGGAATTCATTCTGCATTTGCGCCAGTTTCTGCGGGCGGGAGTCTCCCTCCCATGCCGCCTCATCAAAGCTGCTCCTGGTTTCCTGCAGGAAAGGCACCCCGACCGAGGCAGGATTAAAGATGAATTTACCGGTACGGGTCTGCGCCTTTTCTATATCCGAAATCCCCAGCAGTTGATGCACCGGATTAGCGGTACGTGCCGCACCGGTTTCATCATACCTGCCGGTTTCACCGCTTACCATCAGGCCGGTTCCGGATTCAAACAACTTTTGCAGGGATTGCACTTCGGCATCGGAAATGCTTTTTACATCGGGCAGAATCAGCACATCCCCGGAAAAATCCGCCAGCGTGCGGGGGGTTACAATCTGGAATTCCTGATGCGACTGCAGCATGAGCTGCATAATGCCGGTATATGCCTTAAAAAATTCATCGGTGAAATAGTCCCGTGTTTTGGGCGAAAAATAAATACCAACCGGATTAATTGCTTCCCGCGGCAGATAAAGTGTTTTTTCATTGGTCGCAATCCAGTTGAAAATTTCCTTCCGGGTTTCCAGGTCATTAGAACCGGACATCACATGGCCGCGTGCATCCCAGAAGTTTGTTCCGGCCATAACCTGAGAAAGCGCCAGGTTTTTCATGGATTCCTGCGGCCCCATTTTTTTTGAATCATCCCAGGAATAGCTCAGCATCCAGGAAGCCTTATCTTCAGCAAATGCCCGGAAGGTGTACATCCCGATCATGTAATTGAACCAGTCTTTGGGATTGCGTTTGACGGCAGTATAACCCCCGGCACTGTATTCGTGAGCAATCGCATCCACCGCCGGATACATATCATATACATCGGCCCCCACCCGCACGGCATCTTCGCCGTAACCGGGGTAAATTTCGGCAATAGTCATGCATTCCGGGTTCACCGATTTGGCATTTTTATCGATATCCGCCATGAATTCGGTCAGCGTTTTGATGCGGAAGTCCACCCATTTCCGGAAGTTGGGATCGCGGAAATCCCCCAATTTTAAATCGGTTTTGGCATTCAGCCCGGTTTCTTTTTGAAAAGCAGCCACGGTGTACTGGTCGAAACTGGCCCAGGTGTCCTCCCAGCCTTCGAAGTGGGTCATCCAGTAAGGTATATCCACATAAATTCCATCAATGCCTGTGGCTGCAATCTGGCGCACCTGTCCCATATAATGTTCCCGCCATTCTTCCGGGTAGGGGCTTATCCAGACATCCTCATCCCCTTCACTGATCCAGAAGGCAGTACCGCCGCCAAACATTGCCGGCTCCCCGGAAATATTGCGCTGCACCCAGTCCGGATGGTCTTTAAAAAAAGAGTGTTCCTTCTGGTCGGCATTATTGGTGATGCATTCCAGCCCGGCAATGTAAACAAATGCATAATTATCAATGGCGTGGGCCTTTTCGGCAACCGCCTTAATCGCCTTCAACTTTTCTGTGGGATCCAGAAAACTGTCGTAGCGGCCGGTAATATCGTTGTCGGTTTCAATCCCGAACATATTGGAAGTTTGCGCATCCTTTATAATGCTGTCCACCCGCTCAAGGCTCAACCCGTGCCCGCCGATACGGACGTAGTGGGTCCAGTTCTGCCCTGCAGGAATACCGCTGTTATCCGTTTGCCCGCTGCTGCAGGTGGTTAAAAACATTCCTGATAAGAGGATAATCAGAGAGATTAGGTATTTAATGATCCGTTTCAAAAATTCGGTCTCCTTATCAATTAACTGCATTTAAAACATCCCTTTCTATTCAATCCAGACCACCGCACCCTTTTCAATTTGCGGAATACTAACCGAGAGTGAACCGTTCTTTCTGCCGGCTGTGAGTTCTTTTACTTCTCCCAGATAAGGCAGCATATAAACAGTGCTGCCGGCTGCCGCCGGGAAACGGATTTCCACGTTTTTTTCCGGAAGCTGAACTGCATTCTCTTTGGCCTTCAATCCTTTAAAGTTGGCAATAAAAACAGTGGGGTTCTCATTTACGGCCGCAATCTGCGTTGCCACAAAAGGCGAAGCGGTAACCTGCACCTGCGGTTGGTATTTTAAACCGCTGGTTATTTCAGATACAAAATCTTTCCGGAGCCGGTTAAATTTGCCGTCTGTTTCTTCACCGGAGAAAGCCAGCTCATCAAATTCATCTTTTACTGCATCGTAATAGTTCTGTCCGGTCTTTTCTGAATGATAAATAAAACTATCGCCTGTCTGCGATTGTCCGCTGCTCTGAATTCCCAGTATCTGGTGAAGCGGGTTTTCCGGCCGGCGCTGGCGCTGATAATCATAGGCGCCGCTTTCCCCTGTGAGATAAAGGCGGCTGCCGGATTCCACATAATTTTTTAACTGTGTCAGTTCTTCGTCATTCAGGCATTTTACATCGGGCAGAATCAGCACTTCACCTTTAAAATCCTGCAGCGTTCTCGGGGTTACAATCTGAAATTCCAAATGGGACTGCAGCAGCAAATACATCATTCCGCGATAGGAAGGTATAAATTCATCCACAAAATAGTTGCGGGTTTTGGGTGAAAAATACATGCCCACCGGCTTCATGGGCTGCCGCGGCATATAAAAAGTATTATCGTGGGCGCTGATCCATTTAAAAATCAGCGTGCGGGTATCATAATCATTGGATCCGGACATCACATGATTGGCGGCATCCCAGCAGTTGGCGCCCGCCATCAACTGGGACATCATCAGGTTTTTCATGGCTTCTGCCGGGGTAATCTTCTCATGATCTTCCCAGGAATAGGTCAGCATCCAGGATGCTTTCCCTTCAGCAAAGGCGCGGAATGAATACATCCCGGTCATAAAAGCAAACCAGTCGGCCGGTTTGCGGTCAGCGGATTTGTAACCGCCGGCGCTGTATTCATGAGCCACCACATCCACCACCTGATACATTTCATATACATCCGCGCCCACCCGCACGGCGGCTTCTTCAATACCGGGATAAATTTCGGCGATGGTTTTAAAATCGGGATTTACGGAACGGCCGGTTTCTGCCACTTCTTTCATGAATTCGGTCAGAGTGCGAATTCGGAAATCAATCCATTTTATGAAATCAGGATCGTTGAAGTCGCCCAGTTTCAAGTCTTTTCTGGCATCAAGACCGGTCTCTTTTTTAAAGGCGGCTACCGTGTAATCATCAAAACTCGCCCAGCTATCCCCCCAGCCCCGGAAGTGGGTCATCCAGTAGGGAATATCCACAAATACGCCATCCATGCCGGATTCAGCAATCTGGCGGATACGTTCCATAAAAATCTTCCGCCATTCAACTGCAAAGGGGGTTATCCAGACATCCTCATCCCCTTCATCAATCCAGAAGGCGCTTCCGCCGCCGAATACGGCCGGCTCTCCGGTTATTTTGCGCTGCACCCAATCCGGATGATCCTTAAAAAAGGTGTGTTCTTTGGCATCGGCATTGGCGGTAATGGTTTCCAGTCCTTCCGTATAAATAAATACCTTATTGCCCACCGCATGGGTTTTCTCCGCCATTCGTTTCATTGCTTTCAGTTTTTCGGCGGGATTCATAAAACTTTCATAATAGCCGGTCAGGCTGTTATCAGTTTCGATGCCGAAGACATAGGTTTCAGTTGCTTTTTGGATAATTTCTTCCGCATTATCAATCGTTAATCCATGGCCGGCGATGCGAACATAATTCGTCCAATTCTGGCCTTCGGGTATATCCGGAATGACCGAGGGCTGGCTGATTGCAGTCGTGCAGGCAGCCACAATAATGAACAGGCATAAAGCTGAAAATTGTATATTTTTCTTCATATCGGCCTCCCTTGCATTTATTATTCAAAAACAAAAGTCCCGAACTTCTCATATTCATGAAATCTTTTCTCCACCGGCTGCCAGGCCCAGCTTTCGAAATGCCCCAGATCGTAATCGCCGCGGTACAAGTTTACCCGCCAGCGGGTCCCCGGTCCGGGCGGCACATTTCCCAGGGGTGTCAACAGTTTGAAAGGAATAAAAAACTCCGCATGCCAGCTTTTTACTTTATTTGCTCCGGTGCCGCTGCTGTCTATCCAGATTTTATGGCGGGTGCGGCGTTCCCCTTCATAATGCCAGGGCCGCCATCCCAGAAATTTCCCTTTTAAATTTGGAATCAGGATGGGCAGCTCGTAATTAAGCGGAGAAAGTTCATATTCGAAATAAACGGGAAAATCTTCATCCGTCCACAGGAAAATTTCCACCACATCTTCATGCCAGAGATCGGCAAAATTCTCGCGCATCGTGGCGGTAATTTGGCGGTCTTCATTCTCGAAAAGCACATACAACCCGCTGTCGGAATAGAGCGCTCTGGCACGGGTCTGCAGCGGTGAACTGTCCTTTCGGGAGGAAAGTACAAGCCACGGCGCCTTTTCCCAGGTTTCCGCGCTGCCCTGTCCATTTAACTCAAAATCGGAAGTCCGGGCGACTTTATAAACAGAGTCCCCTGCCGCAGTATCTCCGGAAGAACATCCCATCTCCTGCAATAGCAATATTAACAGCGGAAATATCAATATCAGCAATAGTCTGAAAATTCCCGGTAGTCTCATCGGGCTTACCTGAGATTTCTGCGAAGGGTCAGGGTGCCATCATCATTAACGGACTGCCGGCAGGCCCATTCCACCGGATACCGCTGTCCTTTTACTTCCAGCTCGGCCTTTAATTTCAGGTCTTCCCAGTGAACTCCCTTTGGCAAATCCATACGCGCCTGCCGCACGCCTGTGGGTTTCGGGTAACCGGGATCCAGCCCGCCGCTGCTGACTTCATTGCCCTGTTTATCCAGTAAAGTCAGATACAGCACTCCCGGGATACCGGAAATACCATCATTTACCATTCCGAATACCAGCCCTTCCCGGTCTCCCTCTTGGAAATGCCAGATCCAGGACGGCCGTACGCGGTAACCGATTTTGCGGGCGATATTATCAATGGGTTCGGGGTACTTGTTGTAATAACTCAGGATATTATTGGCGTTCAGATTATGCCAGTTCCACAGTGACCAGTAATTGGCGCCCACATCCATTACATGAGCAATGATCTGTTCATTGTAGGTAATGCCTTCAACAATATTCAGGGCATCCGGTTCGCCTGTGGTCATACCCACCTCACTGACTGCGGCAATCCAGGGCGGACGGTTGCTCAGCGCTTCAATCTGGGTATTTTCGATAAAAATAGTGTCGGTACGAATCCAGTTATTCGTGCGGATGGTTTTATCCAGAATTTCCGAATTTCCCACCCGGCTGAAATCCGGTTGCGTATTGGTGACCAGCGGTGTTTTTGTCCAGTATTCCAACTGGGTTTCAAACATCTGCATCCAGGTCTTTTCCGCGGTCAGGTAATCCGGGAAAGGATGATCTTCGAAAGGCCAGGAGTGCCCCTCTCCCCAAAATCCATACATAAAGGTATCCATATATTCCACCAGCGGATTTCCATTCAGTTCATCCGCCAGCAGCGCATTCAGTTCCCGGAAAGCTGCCTGATAGGCAGGATGATCATACCTGGGCATTTTGTGCTCTTTTTTGGCGCGAGTGCTTTCCGGACTGGTGCGCCATTCTCCGGTAAGCTTAACATACGGCACTTTTTCCACCACAAAATCCGGCGGCCCCAATTCGGCAAAATCGGGATTTTCCAGCATAATGCGGAATGCAACCCGCTTGTTGTATTTTTTAGCCAGATCGAAAGTAATTTTCCAGTATTCGGGAAAATCCAGTTTCCCTGGCTGTTTCTGAATATCGCGCCAGTTGGGCCGGATATATATTTTCTGCGCCATCGGCAATTTGACCAAGTCCTCCAGTGATTTCTGCAGCGATTCCCCTTCGATTCGGGGCGGCCCCAAATCGCCTGAGATATAAACTACCAGCCCCATTCCGTAATTTTGCAGCACTTTGCCGGAAGGCGTGGTGCCCATCACCACACTGCTGCCGGGTAAAACCTGTTCCGGTGCATACTGGGGGAAAGGCCCCTGATTTAACCGGTTTTTCACCTGCGGCCCGCAGCCGAAATTATAGCCGTCCCAGATATGGGCGGGCACAAAACTGCTTGCATTCTTTACACCCAAAGCCACACCGGCCGCGCCGGCACCACTGATTTTAAAAAATGTCCTGCGGTCCATTGCCATTTGTCTGCCCCCTTTTGGATTTAAGATTCCGAAACCGGTTCGGCTTCCAGCAACAAATAATCCTTAAAATTGGCCTGTATTTGTGCAGCTCCCGGACCCTTAACAGTTCCCAGGTCTTTATTATTCACATAATCCCGCACCTTATACGTTTTATTCTGCAGACCGCGAAGTTCTATCTGTCCGTTGAATTCATCTCCATAAAAGGCATAATACATTTTCCCGTCTTTCTCCACGGCGTGGGCTTCGGGACGATCAAAACCGATGTCATACAGGTCACCGCGGTAAGTTCCCATGGGAAGCATGTTCTGCAGATAAATGTTATTCCATTTTTCCCAGACCTTCTTCTTTTCCGGGGTCAGATCGATTTTTGAATCTTTCATTGATCCAACAGGCCAGGTAAATTTGGTGCCAACCACACCGCCGACACCTACGGTCGAAGCAAAATCATCCCGTCCGTCGCTCAATTCAACATGATCCCCGTAATAGGGAACAGACGGCCCCATCAGCGCTTTCAGGGTTTTTCCCTTAGTGCGGATCTGCCAGGAACTGGTCGGGTCCGAAGCCACCGGCTGATTCATGTAGGGCATGGTATGAAAAGCATAAGCAGTGCCGCAGGGACAGATTTCCACAACCGCATCGGGATCAATGGATTTAGCGGTCTGATAAATTACTTTAAAAAATTCGGGGATTTTCTCGAAAGCAATCTCCGGGTAGGGATGATTATGTGCCGGATTATAACAGGCCGGCGCAGCATTCAGGTGCTGCCCGTCAATTTTCAACCCCTCGTATCCCCATTTATCCATGAATTTAATAACCAGATCGCGGGTGTATTCCTGCACCGGTTTATAAGCCGGGCAAAGGTAATAGGCATCCCACCAGGAAATATCCTGCGGCTTTCCATCCTTGTTCAACAAAAGAAAATCCTTATGATTTTTAATCAAATCGGTGCCGGGATCAACAGCGAGGGGCGCCCACCACAGTTTTGCTTTCAGGCCTTGTTTATTAATGTTGTTTACCAGTTTAATCATATCTTTATCGCCGCGGGGGAATTTCTCCTTATTTAAATACCAGTCCCCTTCCGCAGTCTGCCATCCGTCATCCAGCACGGCCCATTTGTAACCCAGTTCTTTTACAACCGGCAGTGCGCCGTAAATCTGATCCATGGTGAAGTCCCGCCGGAAACCCCAGGCACACCAGATGGGTTCGTAAGTACTCTGCGTGTATTCCGCTTTTTTAATTCCCTTTTTGGCCATCAGGTCACTAAAAGCAGTCAGTGTCTCATAATAATCCCCCTGATGTACCGCCACGAATGTCTGCAGCGTTTCCAGCCTGTCACCGGCATTCAGCGGCTTTTTAATATCATAGCGTACAGCCAATTCGGCGCCTTCGGCATCATCCATGTTTACCGGCAGGGAAACCAGCTTCGGAACCGTATCCAGATGGCCCACAGCAATTCCAACATCTTTTCTCCAGATATCCACCACCGGGGTGCCGCCGCCGTAGTCGGTGGCATTCATTCCCATGTAATTATCCTGACTGAATCCTTCGGAGATGGGTAAAACCCAGTCCGGCCGCGATTCATATGAACCGCTCTGGAAGGTCCAGAAGGCAGTGGTGTCATCTTCTCCCATCTCGCCTGCATTAATTTCATAATGGTTACTGGTCCAACTGTCCACCTGCAGTTTATCATCACCGTTGTTGGTGTAAGTGACTTTAAATACCGCCATCGCGGGGAAATCA
>JBAPTX010000633.1:0-2685 GCA_049282375.1 Calditrichia bacterium | reverse complement strand
CGGGAATCAGATCCGATAAAGCCACAATGCCGCTCAGGGAAATCTGTGCCGTGGCAGATACTATGTCCGCATCGCTGCGGGGGGCTATTTTGAATTCATCAAAGCTGTAATTGAGCACACCGGTCAGCTCCGACAGAAAATCGTTCAGTACCGGGGCGTAGCTGTAGCTGCCGTTATCCACCATTATGGTATCGGCAAAATCGGTAACACGCCATTCACCATATCCGGCATTCTCATCGCTTACCACCACATTCTGCAACTGAACCAGCACACTTTCAAAACCTTCCGCCTGCGGCGAACCGCTGGCGACCTGCGCAGGCACCACCTGCACGGGAGTGACCGCTGTTCCGCTGCCGTTCACTGTGATTCCGGCGCTGATCAGCATGGTGCGGCCGAAATATTCAATCACATTGCCGGTTACCTGCAGGCTGTCTCCAAGCTGCAGGGTCGTGTCAGGGCTCAGCACCTGAATACCGTTCCAGGCAGCGGCGCTGTCCATCACGATAATGCCGCCGTCCACAAACTGCGCACTGCTGATTTTTCCGCTGAATCCAACATACTGCCCCAGCAGGGGAGAATCACCGGAAGGATCTGTAGTAAACTGAATATCATGAATGGTCGTCTGGACCATGGCGGGCGCCACCTGATTGGGCTGCCCCGGAGAACCGGTCAGCGCCAGCGAAGCCCGCCAGTTTCCCGGATCGCTGTTGGGCAGATTCAAATCCGCTACTTCCAGAGAAGCGCCATATCCATCCGCATCCAGCGGCCAGGGGCCCTGATCATCAAACTGCACGCTGTCGATTGCCGCGCCGGTGGAATCCAGCAGGAACAGCGCTTCGCCGCTGTTACTCAGCCCGCCGCTGAACGGCCCGTAAACAGTTGATAAATTATAGAAAGCCACCAGCGAATCAGGGTTGATGCCGACTACCGCAAATCCATTGGGTTCGATCATTGAACCGGCCGGAAAAACAAAATCAATCCCGGCAGAAAAGTACCAGCCGGAAATATCCACTGTATCGGCCGAGGGATTGGCCAGTTCCACAAATTCAAAATCGCTGTCCGGTCCCTGCAACTGATCGCTGGGATTATACATGATTTCACTGATCTGCACCGGCGGCAGCGGCAGGGCGGTTTCCTGCGCAGAAATGTTATCCACATAAAATCCGTCCGACCAGGGTCCCTGATCCAGATTGGCGCGGAAGCGGATAATGAAATCAGCGGTTTTATTCCAGCCTTCGGAATTCACATTAAAAGTAAATTGGGCCATGCTCTGGGTGCCGGTCAAGGAAAGCACCTCATAGTGCCAGGCGCCGTCAAAAATATCTACAGCCGCGGAATCGTCCGCTTCCAGCAGGTAGGCAGCCAGCGCAAAACTGATTTCCGGGTTTGCAGCGGCACTCAGGTCCAGGTGCAGATCGGCGCGGGCACGGCTGCGGCCGTTCATCACATTATCATTGGAAATCTGCAGCATCTGCATGCCGGAGATGGGGATGATCTGTCCGCCCGGCCCCGCCAGATTGAAAGCGGCGCGGGCGCCTTCATAGGAAAAGATGAAATTATCCAGCGATGCCGGTGTTTCCAGGTCTTCGGCGAACGGCAGCGAATGCGGCGTTTTGATTTCGGCTTCCTGCATAATACTGTTGTTGGTGGAATCCTGATCACCCGGCAGATAACTGCGCACGGACAAATATCTGGTGCCGCCCTGCTGCGGGGTGTAGTAAAAATCCACCGTATCGGATTGGCCGGGATTCAGTGAAACCAGCGAGTCGCTGCCAATCTGCACTTCACTGGAAAAGAACCGTACCGGCACATCGGTCTGCGGCGCGGTTCCCAGATTCTCCAGCCGGGCGGAAAAGCGATAGGTATTTCCGGTTACCATTACCGGATGAAAGTCCACGAATTCCCGCACCGCGTAATCATTGGAAGCAATTTCCGTTACCTTTAGCAGATCGATATAGGAAAAGCGGTTGTAATTGTTTTTGGAGCGGAAGCGGACACCGATGGTGCTGCTCAGGTCATAGCCGCTCAGGTCGTATTCCCGGTAGTGCCAGGTGCGCTCATTCCCCCGGCTCTGGAGGTAAACCAGCGAATCCACACCCTGATGCCACTGCCCGTCGAAAATATCGAGCACCAGATAATCGCCCGGTGAATTCCAGTTCATCCCCCAGGCAAAAGACAGCCGCGCCTGAGAGATCTGAGAAACATCAAAACTGGCGGTGACCATATTCGCCACCTCGTCGGCAGGGCCGCGCAGCGCCAGCACACTGTCCCCGCTGTAGGGGCCGGTGAACATATTGAAAGCGTCATTCAGGGAGATCTGCCCCTGCGGGGAGGCCTGCAGCGCGTAATTCTGCAGAGAAGCACTGCTCTCGAAATCATCCGCAAAAGGCACTGCATGGGCGGCAAGTACCTGAACGTTCTTTTCATGGAAGTCATTGGCGCTGTTTTCATCTCCGCTCAGGAAAGTCCCGGCCTTCAGCAGATGCTGGCCGGAAGTCTGGGGCTGATAGGCAAAAGCAAGCGTATCCCGCTGCCCCGCATCCAGCGAAACCAGCACATCCGTTCCCACCTGCACGCCGTCTTCAAAGAAGCGGACCGGCACGTCCGTTTGCGGCTGCGCTCCGGTGTTGCGCACCTCCACCAGCAGGCTATCGGCGACGCCCTGCGGAAGCGTTTCCGGCAATT
>JBAPTX010000632.1:0-6798 GCA_049282375.1 Calditrichia bacterium | reverse complement strand
CGGCACTCCCTGATAGGTCCACTTCCGTGCGCGCATGTTTTTCAGCGAATCTTTTGTATTTAAAAGGTTTTGTGCGGCAATCCTGCCGAGAGCCACCATCACTGCCGGCCGGATCAACTCAATTTGCCGGTGCAAATAGGGGATGCAGGCCTCCACCTCTTCCGGCAGCGGATCCCGGTTTCCCGGGGGCCGGGATTTAAGAATATTTGCAATAAACACCTCTTCTCTTTTCAGATTAATGTGGGCGAGCAACTGGTTCAGCAACTTCCCTGCACGTCCCACAAAAGGAATGCCGCTTTTATCCTCCTCTGCGCCGGGGGCTTCTCCCACAAACAGCAGGTCGGCCTGCGGATTCCCGTCTCCAAAAACGAAATTTTTGCGGGTTTTCCACAGCGGGCATTTCCGGCAGTTTTCAATTGTGCTTTTGTATTCCCACAACGGGTGAGTTTGCGACTGATCATCTGAGTTTGAATTTTCCAGTATGAATTCAGGCATCTGTCCGGCAAGAGTGGCAATTCTTTGCCGGTCATAAGTCAGGGAATCGCCATATATTTCACGATAAAGCTGCAGAAAATCGGCAATTTTCTTCAATTCATTCATTAATAAATTTCCGGGGTAATTTATTTTACAGAACTTGATTTTTCATTAATAAGAAATTCAAAAATCTGGAAAGCGTTATCCAGTTTAGGTAGCAGCGGCAATTCACGTTTTCGGCCATCCCTGCCCAGAAGGATGGTGCGGTTTGTATCGGTTTCAAAACCCGCACCCGCTTCCAGCGGATTATTCAGCACAACCATATCCAGATTTTTTGTATCCATTTTGTGGCGGGCATTTTCTTCCCCCCGGCGTGTTTCCACTGCAAATCCCACCCGTTTTTGATTGGTTTTTTTATGCTGTGCCGTATAGGAAAGAATATCCGTGGTGCGTTTCAGCTCCAGAGATATTCCCTGATCCTGTTTTTTTATTTTGTGTTCTTCGTAATTCACCGGAGTGTAATCGGCGACAGCCGCTGTGCTAACAAAAATATCACTGTCAGGCAGGTACTGCTGCACGGCATTGAACATCTCTTCAGCCTTCCGCACCGCATGAGTTTTAATTTCTGCAGGAAGCTGCAGATGCCCCGGTCCGTGAATCAGCACAACTTCCGCACCGCGCGCAAATGCTTCCCAGGCCAGGGCAAAGCCCATTTTCCCGGAAGAACGGTTGGTCAGGAACCGCACCGGATCCAGGGGTTCCTCTGTTCTGCCGGCGGTTATCAGCACTTTTTTACCCTGCAGGCTTTGCGGATATGGATGAAGCGCCCGGTATAGATACTGGATCAGCGATTCCAGCCGGGCCAGTCTACCGCGGCCGCTGTACCCCTCCGCCAGAAATCCCTCTTCCGGCGGACAGACCGAAATACCCGTTTCCTGCAGATCTTTTAAATTCCGCTGCAGAACAGGATTTTCCCACATATGCACATTCATGGCCGGTGCAATTACGATTGGGCAATGCAGGGCGGCGGCAATTGTGGAAAGGGCATCATCTGCGATTCCGGCGCAATATTTCCCGATAAAATTATAAGTTGCCGGAACAATAACAGCCGCTTCCGCCCAATCGGCCAGATGGATGTGGTGGGTGCCGCCGAAATGCTGCTGCGGAAACATCTGGGAAACGACCGGATTCTGCGACAGGGTTTCCAGGGTAAGGCGGGTTATGAACTGTTCTGCTGCAGCGGTCATCACTACCCGCACTTCCGCTTGCTGGGTTACCAGATAGCGGATCAGTTCGACTGCTTTGTAAGCGGCAATACCACCGGTAATGCCCACAAGTATATGTTTATTTTTGAACCGTTTCGCCGGAAACATGGATGACCCTTGTTTGATGATCGCGGATGATTCTTTCAATTTTACTTACAGTTTGTTCCAAATTTGAATTAATTATATCGTAGTCAAAGGCGCCCGATTTTTCATATTCCAGGGGCAGGCGCTGCAGCCGTTTACGGATCTGCACTTCATCCTCTGACTTTCTGCCTTTTAAACGCCGCTCTAACTCATCTACTGAAGGCGGACGGATAAATATAAGGATTGCCTGCGGGAAACTTTCTTTTATATGAAGTGCGCCGTTCACATCGATATCAAACAGCACGGTGTGCCCGGCAGAAAGAATTTCTTCGACCTTTGATTTTAAAGTGCCGTAATAGTTTCCATGTACCTGTTCGTATTCCAGTAAATCGCCTTTTTCAACCAGCCTGAGAAAATCACTTTGATTAACAAAAAAATAGTCGGTTCCTTCTTTTTCGCGGGGACGGGGCGGCCGGGATGTTACCGAAACGGAAATGCGGAAATCGGGATTGCGTTTTGCAAGAATACGGCAGATCGTGGTTTTACCGCCTCCGGAAGGGGCGGATAGAACCACCAGTTGTGGTGCCGATAAATCTTTTATTTTTTGTTTTGTCATTATTCAATATTTTGAATCTGTTCTCTCAGCTTTTCAATCTCTTCTTTTATAGCGACCACCCGGTGGGATATCTCGATCAGGGTTGTTTTATTCCCCAGAGTATTGGCCTCGCGGTTCATTTCCTGCAAAATAAAGTTCAGCTTTTTACCGACCGGCGATCCTTTTTCCAGATTTTGTTCAAACAGTTCCAGGTGGCTGTCCATGCGGACCAGCTCTTCGGTAATATCCACCCGGTCAGAGATTATGGCCAGCTCCTGTTCCAGTCTGCTGCGGTCCACTTTCTCTTCATCAATCAGAGAAAAGAGCCGCTGGGTCAGTTTTTCAAACTCTATGCGGGCATTGCCTTTACTGTGTTCCCGAATTTCACCGGTAAGCCGCTTCAGCACTTTCAGCCGTTCATCGATATCATTTTTTAAATGCTCTCCCTCCCGCCGGCGCATTTCATTCAACTGTTCCACCGCCGTTAGTGAAATCTCTTCAACCGTTTTGACCAGCGCATCATCCAGTTCTGTTTTTTCCTGCATGGTAAACAGGTCTTTAAAAGACAGCAGATGGTCCAGCGAGATAGGGGTATCTATACCGGCGGCCGATTTAACCTGGTTCAGCAAATTGATATAATGGTGAAGGTTGTTGGGATCGACTGTCACTCCGTTGTTTTCATTCTCTCCGGAAATAAAAGACAGGTTATAAAAAATTTTACCCCGGTTTACTTTGCCGCGGATAATTTCTTTAATGGGATTTTCCAGGTCGAATAAAAGACGGGGCAGTTTAAGGCTGATTTCCAGATAACGCGAATTTACCGAGCGGATTTCGCAGGTAATTCCCCGCTCCTGGTATTGTGACTGTGCCGCGCTGAATCCGGTCATGCTTAGAATTGAGGCCATTCTGGGTCCTGTTTTGATCAATAACGAACCCGAATGTACGAAATTAACACTAAACGGCAAAAAGAATTCTTAATGTATCGGCAGTAAAACGTAACCGCAGAAAGCAGGAAGAAGCCCAAAGCATTTGCGGGAGTAAAACGCAGTTATTTCCGGCAACACAGAATGGAGGGAATTATAGGGGATAAATTTTAATTATTTACGGACACTCCGGATTTACCTTTGGCCGAATCCTGTAGTTTTTGGCGGGCAGCCGGCAGTTTCCACCAGGGTAAATAAGGAAATTCATGGTGTTCCCAATGATATCCGAAATGATAGCAGGTGAGAAAGGACCAGATTACTGAGTAGTTATTGCTGCGGGCATGATGTTCGTCTGCGTATCCTTCCTCTTCCCGGTGGGGCAGGTAGGTCCCGAAATAGAACAACTGTACGGTGCTGAGCAGTGAAGGGAGTACCCATAAAACCAGTAAATCAGCAGCCGGAATACCGAAAACAAAATGCAGCAGATTGTAGGCGATTGCCATCCCCAGCAACTGCCGCCACGTAACATAGCTGACCATGAAATGCAGATACCAGCGAACAAATCCACGGTGTTTGCCGTCATGAAAATCCGGATCATCCTCGCGGGCGGGATTGCGGTGGTGTGCCCAGTGCTTTTCCAATAATCGGCTGAAGGAAAAAAGGGCATAGAGAAAAACCGCAGCGGAACCGATAAAATTATTTATTTTCCGGTTTAGGGGGAAAACAGTATTGTGCATGGCATCATGCGCGATTATAAAAAGACCTGTATATAAGAATGTCTGCCACAAGACTGCGGCTGCCAGTAATAGAGGCGGTAATGCATTTATTCCAAGATTCAAAAAGGTGATCAGACTGATTGCCCATGACAATATAACGATGATGGCGATACTCAGCCCTTTTATGCTCAATTGCCGTAATTGGGGTGCAAGCATTTAAAACTCCTGAGTTTATTAAAATGATTACATAAAATGAATCAGCAGAAAGTAGCCCATTTGTGCAAAATAGGCGTGAGCGGCAAAATCCGAACTGCTGCGGTAAACCAATTTTTTCCTGAATGCCCAGTAAGAGAATAAAAACCCGAGGGCAAACCAGGACAGATAATTCTGCAGCGGAACAGTGTCTTGCTGCCAGCTCCAGTATCCCAGCTTAACCACAGCCGGTTCCATTACGAGATCAAACAGCACCATTAAAACAGCCGTTAATATTGCACTTTGCAGGGCGGATTCTTTAATTTGCCGGCTGGCCAGTTTCTGCACCAGATTCATGGAAGAGAGAAGTATTGCCAGCCAGGAGGCGCCGATCACGACCGGTACACCGCTGATCAGCGGATTTAATATTTCACCATAACGGTATTCACCGAAAATCAAACCGGTATGCACACCCAGCCATTCCACGAAAAAGGTGAGAGAAAAGACAAAAAGAGTCCAGCGAAGAAAGGCGTATTTCCCGGCTGTATGAACCAGTTGAATGGCAAATAGCAGGGTGGCGGTTAGAACCATTACCGGCAGTGCCAGTTTTTCCATCAGTTCCTGGAATAATCCGGTAATATGCCAGATACCTCCCGCCAAAAGAAAGAAGTAAAGCAGGAAAACCGGCAATTGACGCTGCCATCCCGTTCCGCCCGCTTTTATAATTGAGAAAGAAGTGCTGCCGGTTTGGGAAAAAGGGGAATTCATGTTAATCCGCTCTCTCAGGCACGAAGGCATAATGGGATAGCTCCCGGCAGGGGTTATTGGAAAACTGCTGCGCCGGTATCCCGTACAGTTGGAATAAGTAGGGATTAAACAGTACCAGATATGCCCAGGAATGAAAAGTAAAAATTCCGGGAGCGCTGCACAGAAGGAAGTATCCCCCGAATGAAATTATCAGGTATAATAAAATCTTCATCTATAAATTAATCCTTAATCTCTTTGGTTCAGTGTACGCTTATTTTTGATTTTGCAACCGGGATGCTCCGCATTTTCCATGTTACTGCTCCTTTTTTTACCCGGATATAGGAATTCAGCGCGATGGTCAGGGTGGCGAGAATACCAAAGGGATGAAGAAACAGGCTGGTTAAAACCGGGTGGCCCCGCGCCGGGATCAATATTCCTCTTAAAGCCATATTCAATAAAACCGCTGTTAATGCCGCCGACCGGAAGGCGGCAAAAGGAATCAGCACATAAGGAAGTACAAAAATCAGCAGTGAAACGGCAGTAATAAAAAACAGCAGGCTGTCCCGATAGCCGGTCAGCCCGAACAGATTTTTTGAAAACCCTTCCCAGACTTCCCGTGCGGAACGATACATGCGGCCAAATACCATTCCGGTACCTGATAATGTGAGAACAGGCAATCCTTCCTTTTTTGCCAGCCTGGCCAATGACACATCTTCTACAATTTCGTTGCGGACTGCCGAATGTCCACCGCAAAGAGAATAGGCGGATTTTTGAAATGCAATCCACTGGCCGTTTGCGGCTGACAGTTCGGGTGACCGGAAATAGTAGGTAAGCCACAGGGGCAGACCGCCGAACAGCACAATATCAATAATGGGAATAACCAGTCTTTCCCAGATCGTTCCGGTAATCTGCTGTGGAAAGGCTGAAAGAAGCGCCAACCGGAAGTGCTGCATCCATCCTACTGTATGGGAAACTGCTTCAGGGTGATAAAAATTATCGGCATCTGTAAAGATAAATATGTCTCCCTTGGCTGTCTGGCTGAGCTGATGGCAGGCCCAGTTTTTACCTGTCCAGCCTTCAGGAAGGGGTTTGCCCTCAATCAAGCGGATGCAGGGATCGTCCTGTAACAGCTGCCGGACGATTGTCGCTGTTGCATCGTTGGATTGATCATCCAGCACCAGAATTTCCAAATTGGAATAATACTGCCGCTGCAAACTGCGCAGGCATTTTTTAATATTCCGGGCTTCATTTCTTGCCGGCACCAGCAGTGAAACAGCAACCTGCTTTTGCAAAGGATAATTCCTGCTGAGCCGGGGACCCCAGATACTGTTTACCAGTGCAATGCACAGGAGCACTGCCAGCAGGGAATTTATAATCAGAAATAATACCGGTATCATGGCTGAGTTCCCCGTATTAGTTGGCGAAAGTGACTGAACTTCTCGTCTGTAGCGCTGAATCCATCCATCAGCACGCGGCCCTGCCTGGAGGAAATCTGGTTTTCCCGGAGCTGATCCAGCAGGTGGGTCAACTCTGCTTCCATTCGTTGCAGGTTAATGGGTTGTCCGGAACTCACCAGTTGTGTTTCTCCGAATTGTAAATAGATTTCTGCTTTTTGAAAGCCGCCCAGCTCTGCCCTTATGGCCAGCGGTAGCAGGGTAACGGGTGTTTCACTGCGTGATAAAACCCACTGCAGTCCGCGCTGAAACCGCAGCGGACGTAGGTGCCACGGCAGCAGTTCGCCCTGGGGGAAGAGGCAAAGCAGCGGCGCAGGTGCGGAAGAAAGAAGTTCAAGTGTATATTGC
>JBAPTX010000631.1:0-12468 GCA_049282375.1 Calditrichia bacterium | reverse complement strand
TATCCACAATCAGCAGCGGCAGTTCCCGGCCTTGAGGCGAAATGCCAAAGCTGCGGTAAATGACCTGAACTGCTGCACTGTCCAGCCGGCGGGCAAACTCAATCGTCTGCTGATACCGGGGGGTTTTCTTAAAACCGGATTCTTCGTAGTAAGTGAGCCAGTTTTCAGCCGGCACCATCAAACACCAAAAGAATATTATCAGAATAGTGATAATGGCTTTCATTCCCATCTCCTCTTTATCCGGGCTGAATATAGGGGAATGAGCAGGTGTGATAAAATTATTTATTTTTTTGAATGAGCCTGTTCAGAATGCTGCCCACTACATAAATATCTGATCTACGGCCGGCCATTGTTTTAAGAAATATTTTTCTGTTATCAGCAGCGATTCAATGAATCTTTTGCATGTGTAATAAAGTCTTCCGCAGCACATAGTCCGGATTTTCATATTCCAATAAAATGCGCATCAGCACTCCTAAATGCCGGGCGGGGAGATCATGAGCTATTTTATTTGTTATTTATTGGCGCAGTGGAGGGAATCTCTTTTCGGGTTGTTTTTCTTTCTATTCTTTTATAAATTCGCACCGCTTAAAATGCCCCCGTAGCTCAGTGGATAGAGCGATGGCCTCCGGAGCCATGTGCGTAGGTTCGATTCCTACCGGGGGTACTTGGTAGGGGCGTTTGAAGTTGACCTTGTAATTTTTAATTGCAAACAAATGCAGATGGTATTAAATTTTCGCAAGTTTTAGGAAAAAGAAAAGGAAGTTGAGTTTATGGCGCATCATAAGTCAGCACTGAAAAGAATTAAAATTGCAGCACGCAATCAGGAACGGAACCGCTATTATCGCACCACCATGCGGACATCCATAAAAAGGGTCCTAACGGCCGAAAACAAGGATGAAGCCATAACCCGTTACAACAACGCTGCTTCAATTCTGGATAAGTTAGTATCGAAGGGAATCATTCATCGGAATATGGCTGCAAACAAAAAGTCGACCCTGATGAAGCATGTCAATTCATTGACATAACCGAACAATTCCCTCCTCAACTCTTAGGAAGCCGCACGCCCATCTCACCTGAATAAATCGTGCGGCTTCTTTTTATGTACTCTTTTCCCGCAAAGCAGCAGTCTCAGATTTTGACAGATTCCGCTTTCATAATTTTATCTGCAATATCAATAAATGCTCTCGCCGAAGCGCTGTCCGGTTCCTTATCCACAATCGGGCGGCCGGCATCACCGGCTTCCATTACCTTTGGTTCTATGGGAACCTGACCCAACAGCGGGATATTCAGTTGTTCAGCAGATCTGGCGCCGCCTTCTTTACCAAAAATATGTGAGGTGTCGCCACAGCCGGGGCAGATATAGTAGCTCATATTCTCCACAATTCCGAGCACTTCAATATTCACTTTCTGAAACATCTTCAGTCCGCGGCGGGCATCCACCAGCGCCACTTCCTGCGGTGTGGTTACAATTACCGCCCCGGAAATGGGTGTTTTCTGCACCAGTGTCAACTGGGCGTCACCGGTTCCGGGCGGCAGATCGATCAGCAGGACATCCAGTTCTTCCCATTCCACATCCCGTAAAAACTGCTCAACCGCCTTCATAACTAATGGTCCCCGCCAGATCAGCGGGGATTCACTGTCCACCAGAAATCCCATTGACATCATTTTAATACCGTATTTCTCAATAGGAATAATTTTCTGCTCGGGGGTAACCATGGGCCGTTCTTCAATTCCCATCATAATGTGAACGCTGGGCCCGTAAATATCACTGTCCATTAAGCCGACTTTCAGCCCCTTTTTGGCAAGGGCAATCGCCAGGTTGGTACTGACGGTGGATTTGCCTACGCCGCCCTTCCCGGAGGCGACCGCAATTATATTTTTAATCCCGGGGATGGGGGCGCGCCCCGCCCAGGGATCTTCGCCCCGGTTCGCCTGTTTTTCTTTTACAGCAGGACCTTCCAATTCTTCCAGTTTTAAATCATGGCCGGGGAAATTTTCCTGAATTTTTCTGCGGACCTGTGAAAGGACTTCCTCTTTTGTCTGCTGATTCTGGGTGGTAAACTTCATTTTTATTTCAATTTGCTGTTCAGCGGTTTTAACCCCCTTCACTACTCCAAAAGAAACAATATCGCGGGTAAACCCGGGATAAGGGATTTCCGAGAGGATCGCTTTAATTTTATCTTCATTTACATTTGCCATGAATATTACTCCTTTCATATAAATTTATTTTTGAAAAACAGGGATCCCGGTCCGCAGTGCATACCGGAACAGGTAAGCCCCCGCCATGACACCCAGTGTATCCGCTAAAAAATCAAAGAAATCCATTTCCCGCCCGGGTACAAAAAACTGATGGAATTCATCACTTAATCCATAAAGCGCCCCGAAAATAATGGCGCTTAAAACAAACGCCTTCTGCAACTGACTGAACCGCTGCTGAAAATAAAAGGCCCGGGCCAGAAGAATTCCATAAACAAAATAGGCTGCAAAATGATAAAGTTTATCCTGCAGTTTAAATCCAAGGTGCGGGCTGGGCAGGTGGGAAATGGAAGATGCAATAAAAATTGCCAGCGTGAGTGCCAGCGCCGGCCCCTGATAACGAATCCAGCTATGCTTTGTAAAAAAATCCTTCATTAATAAAAACTCCGAATTTCTAGTTGTATTGTCCATCGGAAGTCCCATTGCTGCCGGCTGATGCGCCGGTTTACCCATAAAGGTAAATCAATGCGGATTTGTTCCACATCAAAATAATTTAACAGGAAAGGCAGCCGGGTAAAGGCTATGCTGATTCCGTCTTCCCCCAGCGGCTTTTTAAAATCGGCGAACCGCTGGGAAAGAATGGCCCACCGGGTATATCCTGAAAACAGGATATCGGAAAGAAAGGGCAAATAGATACGGGCTGGGTTCAGCGGATTACCAAGATCCAGCGACAGACCGCCGCTGATATAATAAGGACTCAGATCCTGCCACTCGCCGGAGAGAGAGCGCAGTCCGCCGCCGCCCGGCAGAAAAACGTGCCCGTTTTGCCACCATGCCTGCGGCAATGTGCCTTTGGATCGCAGAAAAGGATTGAATAGAAATTCGTCGAAGCTGCCGCCGCCGGCGCGAAAAGCCTTTTGTATAGGCCAACTGCCGTAAAGGCCGCCGCCGGATGCCTCGGCGGTCAGCCTGCGGTTACGGGGCCCCTTCACCCGGGCACTGGTGTTTAATTCCCAGCGTGAATAGGAGTAGGAACTTCCCAGAAAAGAGGATTCGGTGTGCAAATTGATTTCCCAGCCTTCCGGCAGAAATCCTTTTTTCCAGTTACTCCAGTTAATCACATTTTCCAGATAACTGAGCGGTGCCGTGGAAAACGGATAAAGCTGGTAAGCGGTGTCGAACTGCCGGTTCAACTGCCACCCCGCAGTCAGGGTTAGATTTCGGTGAAGCATCTGTTTTTTCCACTGCAGCCAATATCCGAGTCCGCGGCGTCCCGCCATCTGAAAGGCATGAAAAACATGATGCACATCTCTGTTCAACCCGTAAAAAGGATGTTCGAACCAGAAATCAATTTCCGGCCGCAAAGACTTTATGCCAAACAGCAACTGCAACTGGTGCTGATAATCCGGATAAAGATAGTTTCCGCGGGTGCGGATACCCGGCTGCAGACCATCTACAGTATTGTAAAAAACTAAGGGGAAAAGGGTGGCGGTGTAGGCATCTGTATGGGGCTGCAGATACTGCCGGTGCAGCCAGTACCAGCGAACAGGCGGCAGCAGCCCGGCCCGGTTATTGAACGGATTCATATCCGCCAGTCTGTTTTCCGGATCTAACTGCACGCCGGTAATTTTATGGGGAAGCTGCAGGTAAACACGGCTGATTTCATTATAAAAGGGCCAGGCAATATCCCGTTCCGCCGGCTGGAAACTGCTGCCGTCTGCCACCGGAATCCTGAAGTCCCGGTAACTGCCATCCGCCAGGTATATCCGGTAAGGCAAGGGCATTACTATGGGCTTTTTACGGCGGAACCGGATCACTGCATGGTATTGTTTGCCGGCATCACCGGAACGCCATTTTCCCTCGAAACCCTCAACTGCATAATCGCAGGTCCAGGTGGTATTCAGCCATTCATCAAAAAACCAGTCCAACTGCCGCCCGCTGACCTGCTCAAATGCCTGCACCAGATCCGCCGGGTATGGATGGCGGAAACGCCAGTTGCGGTAATAAGCAGAAATACCCTCCCAAAACAGGGAATCGCCCAGCAGAAAATGCAGTTGTTCCACCACCAGGCTCATCTTATCATAATAGGGAGTAAACGGGTCGCCCTGAAACCAGTCGAAATTCAGATTGAGGGGTTCCTGCTTATCCTCCCGCACATAGTTCAAATAAGCCAGCCGGTACTGCCGGGAATAATCGCGCCAGTATCCGAACCAGCGGCCCCAGAATCCGGCAGGGCTGTGAATGTAAACTTCAGGCTGCTGATTGGCGGCCTGCATTCCCAGGTTTTCAAAAAAGGTGGCAAATCCTTCATCCATCCAGCCGTAGCGGGTTTGATTGTTTCCCAGCAAACCGTAATACCACTGATGGGCGATTTCATGCACAATGGTTTCGCTTAAATAACGCTCCTCATAAATCCAGTCGCTGATAATAACCAGGCTGGGATATTCAATGCCGCCGGCGCGAACATATCCGTCGGCAATGGTAAGCTGGGGATAGGGATACGGCCCGATTTTTTCCTGAAAAAAGGAAAAAGCCTGCACAGCCACATCCATCTGCTTTTGCCAGTCTTCAATGCGATAGGCTGGCAGCAAAAAGCGCAGCTCAACGGAATCGGCCATTCTGGTTTTTAAAACATACTCGGGATCGGCAGTCCAGGCAAAATCGTGCACCCGTTCCGCCCGGAAGGAATAGGTTGTAACAGAACTGTCCTGCCAAAAATCATAAGAAATTTTGCGCTCCGGGAATCTGACCGAATCGGGCATCACCTGCGGATTCAGCAGTTGGCCGGTTGCCCCCACCACAAACCCTTTTGGCACGCTGATTTCAACAAAGTAATTTCCCCATTCCTGGTAAAACTCGCCATCAATGTGCTGGCCGGGATGCCAGCCGAAGCGGTCGTACACCGCCGGCACCGGATACCAGTTGCCAACATCAAAATGATTTCCGTAATACCCGAACCGTTCCCCGGCTTCCGGCAGAAAGGTCTCAAATTCAAAGTGCAGAGCCAGCGAATCGCCCGGCGCCAGTTTTTCAAAAAGCGGGAGCTTCATTATCGTTCCATCAATCTGATAGTTGAAGGAATGCCCAATTGAATCTCTGACTGAAATTATTTTAATGCAGCCGGTGCCGCACTCGCCCGAAGGCCTGCGGAATTTATTCATGTATAGATGAAAATAAAGGAAATCAAGACTGTCCGGCGAATTATTGAAGTAGTGAAGCTGCTCTGTGCCGGACAGGCGGTTTTCATCCGGGAACAGTTCCACCCGGATATGATAGTTCACCTGTTGCTGGAAATAAGCCGGCAGCGGCAGGACAAAGATGAGCAGCATTAACAAAAAAAGAGTGGTTTTATTCATTCCTGATTGACTGATGGTTTCCTGTGCTGACTTACCTGACAAATAACTGGGAAAATTGAAGGCATGCTGTGCAGCGGCCACATTGCGGTAATCCCGGTGCCCGGATCTTCCATTTTAGGACTCCGCTTTCCCTGTGAGGCAAAATAACAGATATTCTATTCTCCTTCCGGTTTTCCATGAGAACCGCTCCGCAGACTGCGGGCATGTACAATTATATTTTTTCCGAATTTATCCTGAAGCTGATCCATGACTTTTTCCAACTGCAGTTTTCGCCGGTTATCTTCTTCCAGAAAGTTCAGTTGCAAACCTTTGCCGGTCACGAGATTGGAAACACCCACACCCAGCAAACGCACCGGGCGCGGCAGCGGATTAAATTCTTCCAGCAGAAAGGCAGCGGTATCGTAAACTTCCGCCGTTAAGTGGGTGGGGTTTTTCACCGAACGGCTTCGGGTACAGGTGCGGAAATCTTCGAAGCGGATCTTTAAGGTAACAGTACGGCCGCGAATTCCGGCACGGCGCAGGCGCCCGCAAACTTTTTCTGACAAGCGGAAAACAACATCCTGCACCACCTGCCAGTCCCGCTGGTCCAATTCAAAGGTCATTTCATTACTTACTGATTTGACCTCATCTGTCGTGCTGACCTCCCGCTGATCATCCCCGCGGGCCATGCGGTACACGTGTTCTCCCATTTTGCCAAATCTCTGTTCCAGAAAATCCAGCGGATATGCCCGCAGCTGGGCGACGTTTGCAATGCCCAGTTTACGTAACTGCTCCAGCATCTTCGGCCCGATCCCCCATAACCTTGAAACCGGCAGGCGATCCAGAAAATGCTGAACATCGGTTGCCGGCACAATGGTGAGACCATCCGGTTTATTAAAATCGGAGGCAATTTTTGCCACACTTTTTGAAGGTGCAATTCCCACGGAAGCAGTTAACCCCGTGTCGCCAAGAATTGCTTTCCGGATCTGTTCTCCAATATCGGCAGCACCCTTATACAGATGCTGAGCGCCGGTCATATCCAGAAAGGCCTCATCGATACTGAGCGGCTGAACCAGGGGGGAGAATGATTCCAGAATGGCAAAGATTTTCCGGGAGTAATCTCCGTAAGCGGTGCTGTGATGCCTTACATAAACACCGTGCGGACACAAGCGGTATGCTTTGGAGATCGGCATGGCGGAATGAACCCCAAAAACCCTTGCTTCATAAGAAGCGGCGGCAACTACACCCCGGCCTTTTCCTTCCCGGGGATCGGCACCCACAATCACCGGCTTTCCTTTCCACTCCGGGTGAAGTAATTGTTCCACCGAAGCAAAAAACGCATCCATATCCATATGCACAATCATACGGGGCCAGACAGCAGGATTATTCATTATTTGAATCCGAATATGGCAAGAATAAAAATACTGATAACAACTGCGAGATAAATATTATTGCGGTATTTGTTCTTTTTCTGCTTTTCAGTCTCTGCGGCCGCAATGCTGGATTCTCGGTATTTGCCGACAGGGACATCAAAATCACCTTTCAGGATAATCTGCCGCGGAGAAGCATCTTCCATGAGCAATTTCTGCTGAAACCGTATATCAATGGTTCCGGCAACGGCTTCCTTATTCTGGGTGTCCAGACTGATGCTTCCGCTGATATTCCGGCTGGAAGGTGTAAAAGGCTGAGCCAATCCGTTATAAGCCAGAAACACACTGCCGCTCCGGTTCGTCCATCTGATCTCTTTTTGCAGGGTATCCCCCAGATCGACATAAACATCATAAAAATTTGCCACCGAGTCGGTCTGTTCACCAATAATCAACTGCAGTACATTTCCACTGCCTTCATTCATCTGTGGATAGTAAAGAATCCGCTGTCCCTTGGGATTCTGAACCAGAACAGTTGAATCATAACTGATGGTGACCCCCTGAAAAAGAAGGGCCCGCTGAATGGGCAATTTCCCGGCGGGCAATCCCTGAATATCCAGATAGATATTGCCATAATCATCAGCGGCCAGGGCGGTTCCCCCAATTAAAAATAAGAATAAAAGTCCCCATGTTATTTTTAAAATGGATAAATTCATGTCAATATTCCCCTGTTCTGTCAAAACTCAATTTAATGATCTGTGCCGGGAAAGCAGAGCGGGAATTTTTCCCGTTTGGTTTTATTGCCTGCTTTTACGGAGCCGTTTAAGGCGTTGTTCCACCTCCGGATCCTTCTGAAGAGTATGCCGGTCGTAAACCTGCAGAAATTCCAGTGCCTGCCGGAGCCGCCCCTGCTGATCGGCAATAATTCCCAGAAAACGGTAGCATTCCCAGCACTTTTCCTGAATGGAAAGAGCCTCCCGGAAAGTCTGTCCGGCCAGCAGGGTATCCCCCTGCTCCAACTGCAGCTTGCCCTTTTCCAGATAAAGTTTATAATTGCTGCTGTCCCGTTTCAGGCCCAGATTAAGTTGTTCTTCGGCAATGCGGGGTTTATTCTGCGCTTTAAAATAAATGGCCCGGTAAATGTAAATTTCGCTGTCTTCCGCATTCATCTGATAGGCGCGGTTCAGGTGAGTCATCCCCTTTTCCAGTTTTCCATCCTCAATCAAAGCAATCCCAAGCGCTTTATGGATACGGAAACTGGTATCATTCTGCGCCAGATATCTCTGCAGATGCTCAATTGACCGCTCATAATTTTTCTGCTGCAGATAGGCAAGACCCTTTAGCCGTGAGACTTCGGGCGACTCGCCGCTACGGCTGACGTACGCATTTACCTGGTTCAGAGCGGTTCCGGATTCCCCCTCATTCAGATAGGCCTCGGCCAGTTTCAGAATAAGTGAAAGAGAATCGGGGTATTCCGCTACCATATTCTTGTAAATCTGGGCAGCTTTGCCAAACTGATTTTCTTTTACATAAAGCCGGGCAAGAACAGGCCAAACGTCCGGATAATAGGATTTATTCAAAAGGGCGTTTTCGTAAGCTTGAATGGCTTCTTTCTTTTTACCGGATAGATTAAGTACCTCCCCTTTGGCAAAATAAAACTGGGCAAACTGCGGCCGCTGGGCAATGGCACTGTCCAGAAGGGCCAGCGCCGCCGGATAGCGGTGTTGTTCCATTTCAGAAAGCGCCCGGTAATAAAAACTGAATGAAGATTCATCAGTGGGGAGGGAATTCTCCTTGGCCGGTTTTGAACCGCTGCAGGACAGCAAAAGTAATATTCCGGTTACAAATAACATCATTCCATACAGTTTGTTTTTCATCAGCCTCTTCTCATTTTTTCCTCGAATATCAACTCATCTGTACAGATACAATCAGTCCGCTGCAACTGACAGGTTTGAACTTCGCTTTCAGATCATTATGCCGGTTCTTTGGAGGACAGAGAATCAATTAAAGCGATTTCGCGGGTGCGGAAGCGGAAGTTCTCCGGCGGCTCTCCTTCGTATTCTTCCATAAACCAGCGGATGGTTTCCGGCATCCATTCCTCAAGGGGGGTATCCCTGAATCCGATTTCCTCCCGTGCCAGAGAGGGATCTATATAGGAAACCCATTTGCCGCTGAAGGGTGAAATCACTCCCGGGATCCCGTTTTCTTCCAGTTTTCTGCGGGGAACCGTAACCGTTCCGGCCGGCGTGTTCATGATGCCGGCAGCCAGTTCAATAAACCGGCTCAGGGTAAGCACCGGCTGCTGAGCCAGATTATAGACTTTGCCCCGGCTGTTTTCCCTTCCCAAAACCTGCAGAATCGCATTCACGACATCTTCCACAAAAATGTGGCGGATAATGGCGTCCCCACCTTCAGGGATAATAAGGGGATGACCGTCCGCCAGGCGGAGCAGATAAGAATAAAACCGCAGTGTGTAATCCCGCGGACCTTGAATAATAGGACAGCGGAAGCGCACACAGGGGAAACGGCGGCTGCGAAAGGCCGCCTGCAGATAATCTTCCATCTGCCGCTTTTTAATACCGTATTCATAAGCGGCTTCCTCCCCCGGCGGACATGGGATCAACGGCTGATGGTAATCTTCCTCGCGGGAGGGCAGATGTTTATTTTCGGTGACCAGATAGACCTGTCCGGTGCTGATAAAAATATACTGGCCGGTTCTGTCGTGGAAAGTTCTTTCCGCTGTTTCCACATCCTGCGGCTCATAACCGATCAAATCAATAACGGCATCAAAACGCCGGCTGTGAAGCGTATCATAAAACCGGCGGTAGTCGCGGCGCTCGCCGTATATCCGGTCCACACGCTTTCCAAAATCATCCGGTGTAACTCCCCGGTTAAAGAGGGTTACCTGCATCCCTTTATCCAGCAGCGAACGGGTGAGGTGATATCCCAGGAAGCGGGTTCCGCCAATGATGAGAATTTGCATCAAGTACTCCTGCTATTCAGGTTCAAAACCTTCTGTAATAATCTCTGCCATGGTTTCAACCGTGGAATGTCCGGACAAACTTTGCGGGAATCCCGTGTATAAAGCAGCCTCTTTCAGCGCAGTCGGCAAATCCAGATTATTTTGATCTTTGGATAAAAACCAGCCTTTTTTTGCCAGCCTTCGGGACAAGTAAAGCTGTTCGGTCTGTCCCGGGGTGGGAATGAGCAGCGCCGGTTTACCTAAAACCGCCAGTTCCATCAAAGTGCTGAATCCGGACCGGCATACCACCATCCGGCTGCGATTTAATAGCTGCTGCATTTGCCGGCGCGCCGGGTGGTCATAAATAGTTATGCACTCCGAAAACCGCTTCACTTCAACTGATTCCGGTTTTCCCAGCGCCATTACGATATTTCCTTTTAATGCGGGCAACTGCTGCCGGATGATCTCTTCGAGCACGGTCCGTTGCGGTTCCGGGCCCGAAATGGATATGAACAGATCAATTTCCTGCTTTGCACCTTCTTCAGGATTTATGCTGGAAAGCGGTCCGCAGTAACAGTATTTTTTTCCTACTTTGAAAGGACGGGCCAGGCGGCCGCAAATAAAGCCGCCTCCCTGAAATGGCAGATCCGGCACCAGCACGGCCGAAAATCTGCGGTGAAACTGATCATTAAACCAGGCACCGGTAAACTCCAATGGATAAAAATGCCGCGGTGCGGCAAAACGCAGTTGATGGGAAATAAAATATGCCGGCACCTCCCGGCTGAAGCAACCGTAACGATGATCGCTGATAACTCGCCGGATATTGTATTCGCCGATCCATTTTTCCACCAACCGCTGTTCTGCTCTGACAGCGCGTAAAAAATGCGGCACCTGTGAACCCAGATGCAGCAGTGAGACACCACGGGATAGATATTGGAAGCCATAAGAGGGCAGTTTCAGAAAGGCTGCATCCGGCATTTCCTGTTTTAAAAACTGTAATGCCCGGCCTGAGCTTGCCAGAAACAGCCGGTGATTATCCTTCTGCAGGCGCCGGATTACCGGCAGACTGCGGGTGGCGTGGCCCAGCCCCATATCCAGTATGGCAAAGAGTATATTCATAAAAAGGATTATTCAGCCAGCGGAAATTTGAGGTGAAAAGTAGTTCCCTTTCCCAACACAGAATCCACTTCTACACCGCCATTTAAACGGGAAACGGCGCCGTAAACCATGGAAAGGCCAAGCCCCATTCCCTGCCCTATATTTTTGGTGGTGAAGAATGGGTCAAAGATTTTGGAGAGTTGATTTTCAGCAATTCCGCTGCCGTTATCTTTAATATCACAGTACAGATATTTACCGTCCGTTCGCGAACGGATTTCAATACGGGAGGCTCCGGCATCAGCGGCATTTTGCAGCAGATTAAAAATCGCCTGATTAAGCTCAAACTGAACTGCCTGTATTTCTATCCCTTCTTTTCCCCGGCATTCTACCTGCGGAGGGGTGCTCTGCCGGCGGCGGAACACTTCAATAATTTTAAGAAGATTCTGCTGCCAGTCCACTATCTGCATTTGAGAAGCGCCCGAGCCCGCGAAACTCTTCAGATCATTTACAATTTGACGGCTGCGCTCAGTACCGGCCCGCACTGCATCCACCAGTTTAAGCAGATCTTTCCGTAAAAATTCAAGATCATACTCGGCTTCTATTTCCCGTTTGCGCTCCTCCGGTATTTCCAGTAAAACCTGATTAATGCCCGCCAGCATCTTATGCGAATAATCTTCCAGATGCGGCAGATTGCTGTAAATAAAATTTATCGGATTATTGAATTCATGCAGGAAACCGGCAATCAGGCGCCCGATACCGGCCATTTTTTCGGACTGCACCAGCCGCGACTGGGTGGTTTTTAATTCATCCAGCGTATTTTGAAGCTGGGCGGTTCGGCGGGCAACCTTGCTCTCCAGCGAGCGGTTTAATTCTTCCACCTGCCGGTAAGCCTGCGAGTTGCGGATGGCGATTCCCAGCAGATTTGCAAACGCCTGCAGGAAATCAACATCATCCTCCCGGAAAATATTTGCCACCTGCCGGTTATCCACATAAATGGTGCCCAGCACCTGATTATCCATTACAATGGGAACACATATCATGGAAAGGATTTCCAGTTGCTGCACAGTATCAAACTGGGAAAAGCGCTCGTCTTCCAGCGCATTGCGGCTGAATACCGGCTGATAATTATCCATCACCTGCGAAACCACCTGGCGGCTGAATTTCAGGGCATTCAACCGGGATTGATCATCCGGGTTTGCGGCAGTGCGGATGTTCAGATCGTCCCCCTCTTTTGAAATAATAATAATATGCTCGGCATGCAGCAGCTCCTGAATTTGATTCAGCACTTTCGGAAAAAGTTCATCGGGGTTAAGAATACTGTTCAGTTCGCGGCTGACCCGGTACAATGCCGTCAGACGCTGCCGGTTTAAGGATTCCAAAGTTGTATCGTCACCGGCATCGTCTTTAATCCTCTGATAAATCCGTTTGAAGGTTTCTTTTGGCATATTTTCTAAAGATTTAGCATGATCGTTAAAGGACACCTGCAGTACACAAATTATCAGGAAAATGG
>JBAPTX010000630.1:0-9578 GCA_049282375.1 Calditrichia bacterium | reverse complement strand
AAATATGGCGGAGATCATCCAGTATGCCAACGACCGTTCCACGCAGGCGGCACATGCAGCCAGCCGGGCGGCGGAAGTGGCACGCAAGGGAACGGAAATAGTTAAGAATTCTATTGAAGGCATGCACCGAATCCGTGAAACCGTGCAGGAAACCACCCGCAGGGTGCAACTGCTGGGACAGAATTCGCAGGAGATCGGTGAAATTCTGGAAGTCATCAGCGATATTGCCAACAGAACCAATCTGCTGGGATTGAACGCTACTATTGAAGCCGCCCGCGCCAGTGAAGCCGGAAGGGGGTTTGCCGTGGTGGCAGATGAAGTACGCAATCTGGCTGAGCGATCCAGCCAGGCTGCCCGCGATATCGCAGTTCTGGTTGAAAATATTCAGAATGGCACAGGCGAAGCAGTTAAAGCAATGCAGCACGGCACACGCGAGGTGGAAAAGGAAACCAAGCGGGTGGATGACGCGGGCAGTGCTCTGAAAGAAATTCTGGAAATGGTGCAGGAATCGGATAACTTGATCAGTGAAATTTCCGAAGCCTTTCAGCATCAGGCCCGTACCGGCTCCGAAATTTCCGGTGCCATGCAGCGCGTGGCAACGATTGCACGGGAAACCACTGAAGGTGCCCAGCGGTCGAAACACCTGTCGGAAGAAATGTCCGAACTCTCCCACATCCTCAGTGTGGCCGTTTCCCGATTCAAACTTCCGGAGACCAATCATAAATTTGTTAACAGCAGGGAAGATCATTAAAACCGGGTAATCCGTATGAACTATCAAAAAGCCGTCGATTTTGAAACATATTATTTCGTCGAATTAATGCACCGGGTAAAAACGCAGGGAGAAGCCGCATTACCGGAGGAGAAGAATCAGCAGTTATGCCGGTTTGCTGATCGGATGGTTGCCCGTGAGAATCCGCTGGACAGCGTGGAGCAGTTGGCGCGCCGGCAGTTGACAAGCGATATGTCTATATTTTTTTCGGATTTATTGGAGCGAATCCACCAGTTCCCCCCGGAAGAAGCCATTCAAAAAATTGGTGAATATGCAAAGGATTTTCTCAATATTTTTGATGAATTGAGCAACGAAAAGGACTGGCAGCAGCAGATTCTTTCGGATATTGGTACTGATATGGAAACGGAAACCGGGAAGGAGACGGAAGCTCATCCCTGCGGTATCAGCGAGTTTGTTTTTCGTGAGTTGTTTTTTCGTTTAGGAGAATTTTTCCGGCAGAAGATGCCGGCTGAAGTGACCCAGGTGGAAATGCTCCTGGAAAGAGTATGGGAAAGCAGTGATCCGGCCGCCGAGTTAAACCCCTACCGGCAGGCGGAGGAACTGGAAGAATCTGTCAATTTATTGCTGCAACTGGTTTTGCTTCCCGGTGCAGGCAAAGCGATGGAAAACTATCTGCAGGGTTTTTACAGCAGCGCCGGAGAATTGGCAAATGAATTGTGGCAGCTAGCAGATCATCAGCCGGCACAGTTCCGGGCGCTTTGCCGGGGAACGGAGCTGCCGGAATTTACCGAAACTGCGCCTCCCGCACCGGATGATCTGGATGAAACCGTCAGCCGTCTGGAACAGCGTGAATCCCGCAAAACGGCCGAAAAAGAAGAAGACCATCATTTAAGAAAACTGCTGCGGGATTATCTGATTCATGAAATTCAGGAACTCAACGGTGAAATGATGCGCCGGTTGCACCAGCTTCATCATAATCCCGCTGATCGTGAATCCGCCGGTCAGGTGCTGGATTCCCTGAAAATTTTGAAGGACCTGGGGCAGATACACAAATATCCGGCAATGGAAAAGTTTGCCGGGCATTTACAACTGGCACTCGAAAATTATTTTCAGGAAGGCCGCCGTATTGGAAAATCTGTTCCCAAACAACTGGCGCCGGTGGGAAAATCATTCGAAAACTACGTGGATGCAGTGCTGCAGAATAGGGAGGCGGAAGGGCGCCGGCAACTTGAAGAAAATGTAGAAGCTTTTCTTTCTTCTTTAATGCAAGAAGAAAGCGCACCGGAAACCTTTGGATGGCAGGAATCCCTGCAGCCGGTATTTGCCGAAGTCAACCGGCGTTATATAGATGAATTATCCAGAAAAATTGAAGAAATTTACTCTGAACACCCTGCACCGCAATTGGAACAGGAAATTGATGAACTGCTGCAGCATTTGAAATACTGGTACGAAATGTGGCAGTTTGAGGGGCCGGTTTTGCTGTTGAATGCACTGCAGGCGCTGCCGCAGAAAAGCAGTGCAGCACTGCCGGAAAAACCGGTTGCTCTGGCTGCGCTTACCCTGCTGAAGGATGAGTTGTTCAGCACATCCGGGCAGAGATGGCAGGAAGTTGCAGAAAATCTGCAGATAGCCGCAGAAAAGCGGGTGAACATCGGCGGAGCGCTGGACGCATTCAAAACAGTCAATATCCGGCGGATGCATCTGCTGCAGTCACAGTTAAAGAATACGGACCAATCCTTTCAAACAGTTTTGCGGAATAAGTTTATTCCCGCATTCCAGCAATTGGGTGAAAACAGCAGCCTGCTTAAAAATGAAGACCTGCAACTGCTCTGCAATTATTTTTTAACAAAGAACATTTTACTGCAGAATTTGCCGGAAGAGCTGCTGGATGAATCCCGCAGGGAACTGTCCGCACAGATCGATCGCATTATCGAAGTAATTGAAGCGCTGCCCCAGTCCCTGCAGATCAATAAAATCGTGCAAAATTTTGATGATCTGTTTGATCAGTTACTTGATAAGGCCGAAGCCTCCGAAGAAATGGATGGAGAGACGGAAGGGCTTTCTACGGAAAGTGAAGCTGTTGAAGAAGAGCCCGAAATTGAAGAAGAACCGGCAGACCATGATGAACTCGAACATGTTTTTCTGAAAGAGGCAGAGAGTTATGTGGAATCCCTCCGCCGCGGTATTGAGGAATTGCAGGAAAAGCCGCACAACAGAGAAGCGCTTAAAAATCTGGGGAATACCGCCCATACTTTAAAGGGATCATCGCAAATGCTGGCGCATGAACCGGTTGCACTCGTCGCCCGGGAAATGGAATCCGCTGCGGATAAGCTCACAGAAAAAGATATTGATCCGGACCGGGATCTGATTTCCGTTTTTAACGAAGGGCTGAACCATATAGAAAAATATCTGCAGGGTGAACCCCATCAACTGGAAGACAAAGCCGAGGAGATCCGCCGGCAGTTGCAGCAGTTAACCACCCGGGCGGAGCCGGATGAACTTCCCCGTAAAATCAGCGAAAGCAGTGAAGCACCCGGTCTGCTGGAAGAAATTTCGCCGGAAAACGGGACTAAGCCTCTGGATGAAGAGACAACCCACGCTGATACGGCGGATATCATTTCACTGAACGAACCGGATCCTGAGCTGCGCCGCTTGCTGATGAGCGAAGCCGGGGCCGCTTTGTCGCAGGCGCGCAGTGCCGCAGCCCGCCTGCAGCCGGAAAAACCGGATTTTACGGCTGCAGCCCAATTGCAGGAGGCGCTCCAGAAGATCGATTCTGCAGCCCGTATGCTTAATCTTGAAGTGCTGATTAATCTGTTGGAGCCCGGCGAATACATAAGCGGCTATCTGGCGGAAGCGGGTGCGCTGGAAGACAAGTCTTTGCTGGAGCCGCTGCAGAATGCGCTGCGGGTGGTGCGGGAATTAATGGAAGGACAGTCGGTTTCCCGCGCCAGGTATGATGAAGTATTAGCGGACCTGATTCATGTCGAAGATCAGTTACCGGCTGTGCAGCCATCCCGGAAAAAAGAGGTGCTGGAACCTTCCAGGCAGGTACTGGAGGCATTTATTCAGGAAGCACGTGAATTTCTGGAGGATATAAATTTTCTGCTGATGAAAATGGAAAAACATCCGCAGGATGATTCACTGAGTTATCAGCTTATGCGTAATTTGCATACCCTGAAGGGCTCGGCTGCCATGGTTTATCAGGATACAATTGAAAAGCTGACCCACCGCAGCGAAGATGTTGTGGAACTGCTGCGCGAAAAAAAGCAACAGTTTCCTGCAGAATTGTACGACCTGCTGTTTCAGGTAGTGGATGAGGTGGAATTTATCATTGACTCCCTTGCCGGCGATTTGAAAGGAAATACCCGCAATTTTGAAGAAATAATGCAGCGGCTGACGGAATTTTATGACAAGGAAAGCGATGCTGAAATTGCCCCGCCGGCAGAAAGCACCGAAGAGGCGGAAAGTCCCGCCGAACCCGCGGCCATTCCCCTCCCACCGGAAAAAGAAGAAGATTATCTATCGATTACGCACGAGACCGAAAGCAGCAAAAAAAGCGGTCGGGATGCTTATGTGCGGCTGCATGTGAATCAGATGGACGACCTGTTAAACCAGACGGCCGAACTGGTCATCAATCATACTCAGTTCAAAACCCAATTAGACCGCTATAAAAACTCTCTTCCGCGGATTGACTCCGAAAGTAAAAACCTGCAGAATATCCTGTGGTATCTGGACTCGATTATCGGGGAAGAGCAGCGCATCGGGGAAATGATTCAGCCATACATCCGGAATATGCCGGCGGCGGAAGATCTGCAAAAAAATCAGATCGATAATATTAAAAGGGTGCAGCACAACCTGCAGATTTTCTACAATCAGTTTCTCCAGACGATGCAGTTTATGAAGGAATCCAGCAAACTGTACGATGAACAGATTCATAAAATCACCCGTCTCAGTTCACAGATTCATGATGAAATTATGCAGGCGCGGCTGGTCCCAATTGCCATCCTGTTTCAGCGCTTCCACCGGCCCCTGCGCGATTTTGCCCGCAAACATAACAAGAAGATAAAACTTTTTGTGGAAGGCGAAAGCACCGAAATGGACCGTCTGCTCATTGAAGAGCTTTACGAACCGGTGCTGCACATCCTGAGAAATGCGCTGGATCATGGCATTGAGTCGCCGGAACAGCGCCGCAAGGCCGGGAAACCGGAAGAGGGATCGATAAAAATTTCGGCCATTCACGATCGCAATTATGTTACCGTGGAAGTGCAGGATGACGGGCGCGGCATTGATCCGGAAAATATCCGCCGGAAAGCGCTGGAAAAAGAATTATTGAATAAGGAACAGGCAGACAGTCTTTCAGACAAAGAATTATATGAATTCCTGATGTATCCCGGCTTTTCCACTGCTGCCGTTACCAGCGAAGTCAGCGGCCGCGGAGTGGGCCTGGATGTGGTTCGCCATCAAATTCAGAAAATAAAGGGCAATCTCTGGATTGATTCCGAACCGGGAAAAGGAACCCGTTTCCAGATACGCGTACCCATTTCGCTTACCGTAACGCAGGCCATGCTGGTGGAAATAGCCGGTCAGTCCTACGCCATGCCGCTGATGCAGGTGGAGGAAACAAGCAAAATAACCATCCGTGACCTGGATTTACGGGATGGCGTTTATTACATGCGCCATCGTGCCGGTTTTATTCCGGTGCTGTACATGAACGTGCTGCTCCAGGTACGCGGCAGCCGGAAACGCCCGGTCTCCGTAGTGGGCGAATACCCGGTGATCATTGTGCAGGATCAGGGCGCCAAAGTAGCATTGCTGGTGGATAATATTATTCACCGCGAAGAAGTGCTGGTTAAATCCTTAGGCCCGGGCCTGCAGCGGGTGCGCTTTATTACCGGCGGTTCTGTTCTGGCGGACGGTAAGGTGGTGCTGGTGCTGGATATTCCCCAAATTGTGCGGGAGTCCGGCCGGATTAAAGATTCGGGCGCCGCTCTTAACCCGAACAATATCGGAAAAAAAGAGGCGCCGGCAGAAGAAGGCACTCTGGTGGAAAAGCGCACCGTTTCAATAAGCGGCCGTCAGGCAAGGCTCCTGGTGGTTGACGATTCTTTGAGCATCCGCAAATTTCTCAGCGGTTTTCTCAGCCAGAACGGTTACAGTGTGGAAATCGCTAAGAACGGTTACGAAGCTTTGGAAAAAATGAATCAGCAGTCTTTTGATATGGTGATTACCGATTTGGAAATGCCGCAAATGTCCGGTTATGAGCTGATTGAACAGATCCGCGGTGAGGAACGGTGGAACCGGCTGCCCATTATTGTGCTGACCGGCCGTGCCAGCAGGCACATTCAGCAGCTCACCAGTAACCTGGGTGCGGATGAGTATCTGGTGAAGCCATTTAAAGAACAGAACTTGCTGGAAATTATTCAGGCGTTTGTGATAACGGATCGGGAAGATTCCTGAACGGAACATGGGAAGTTGATTTATCGCGAAAAGCCGCCGGTAGCGGAAATTCCATTCCGTTATATGCGGCTTTTCCGTTTAAACAGCATTACAACTGAGAAAGGTTACAAAAAGAACAGGCCGGTGTTATATTTGCCGGGAGGAAATTTGCTTTGAAGCGAAATTATATAATCACAATTTTATCACTCATTATTCTGCTGGCATACCGGCAGCCTTTACAGGGGCAAAATTATTTTTCCGGTCCCATTACAGAAGATACCCGCTGGTCCGGCAGTGTTTATTTAGACGGGGACGTGATCGTCAAACCGGGGGCGTTGCTGGAAATTGACCGTGGCACCCGCATTATTGTAAAACCCAATAGCGATTCCCGTAAAAGCGGTGCGGACCCGGAGCGCACGGAAATTATTGTAGAAGGGCGCTTGCAGGCGATCGGCGGCGATATCACCGGCTCAATTATATTTACTTCGGAGGAATCCAGCCCGCAGATGAATGACTGGTACGGCATTGTGGATAAAAACCGGAAGGAGGCCAGCGAATTCCGCCATGTAGTGGTTGAATATGCCTATAAGGGAATCACCTGTTACGGCAGTTCGCCGCAGATCGAAAACAGCGAAATCCGCTTCAATCATCATTCCGGCGTCAGTTGTGAAGTAAGGGCGGCACCCCTGATTGATAAATGTGTAATTGTGGGTAACGGGTTTGCGGGAATAAATTGTGTGTTAGGTTCACAGCCGCAGGTAAGCCAGACCATCATCAGCCAGAATACCCACGGGGTGGTTATCTTCAGCAAAAGTCAACCGGACCTGGGCCGCTATCCCGTGCGTGCTTCTGCAAGCAGCGGTGAAAACCGTATCAACAATAATTTTGATTACGACATTTATAATCAATCCGGAGAAACGGTTTATGCGCAGAACAACTTCTGGCAGTCGGAGCGCTATTCGGAAATAGATAAATCAGTTTACGACCGGCAGGAAAACAGCCGGTCCGGAGAAGTCATCACCCGACCCACTTTTACCGCCGCCCGGCGCCGGAGCCTGCCAGTTGCCGCAGTGCCTCCGCCGGATTCTGTTAAGGAAAAAACCGTAGACAGCACTGCCGTTGCCGTTTTGCAGAATGTACCCGTTATCACCTCCCGGCAGCCGGAAGAAACCATGAGCCGGCTAAAACCGGATACAGTTCAGGAAAAGCTGCCGGAAAAAGCAGAACAGTCCAATCCGGAAACCCTGCTTGTTCAAAAAGAAAAACCGCCGGAAACGCCCCCGGAAATTGAACCGGTAATTCCGCGGGAACCGCTGCTGGAAGCGTTTCTGGATGCAGGCCGAAGGGAATATCTGCAGCGTAAAAAACCCGAATACCCCCGGATTTATCAGCAGACGGGGACGGAAGGGAATGTTCTGGTGGAAGTTCAGGTGGATCGTAAAGGAAAAATAGAAGATTACCATATCCTGCATTCGGACGGTAAATTGTTTACCGAGGCAGTGCAGGAAGCACTGAAAGCATTCCGCTATAAGCCGGGCACCTACCAGGGCAGGCCCGTCAAATTTAAATTGGTGGAAAGATTCCAATTTCGTAAAGGAAAATAACCGTGCAGGGAAAGAAAGATAATTATCTGATCGGGATTGCCGGCAATATCGGGGTGGGAAAAACGACACTGACCCGCAACCTGTGTGACCTGCTGAAATGGCAGCCTTACTACGAAAGCGTCATCGATAACCCGTATCTGGATGAATTCTATCAGGATATGCGGCGCTGGAGTTTTAACCTGCAGGTTTATTTTCTGGCCCACCGTTTTCATGCCCAAAAGGAAATCAGTGATGCCGGGATTGCCGCCATTCAGGACCGCACGATTTACGAAGATGTGGAAATCTTTGCCCGCTCCCTGTTCGAGCAGGGGCACATGACCCACAGAGATTATCACACCTACCGTGAGCTGTTTCGCGGCATGGTCTATTTTCTTCCCAAGCCGGACCTTATTATCTATCTGAAGGCTTCAGTAAAAACCCTGCTTTACCGCATCCGGCAGCGGGGGCGGGATTTCGAAAAAACCATATCTCCGGATTACATTGAATATTTAAACCGCGCTTACGACCGCTGGGTGCGGGAAGCCCGCGAAAAATTCAATGTAGTAACCATTAATGCCGATGATGTGGATTTTACCCGGCCCAATGAACAACTTGAAGAACTGGCAGGCCTGATACGTGAACACTGCCCATAAGCCCCACCTGCTTTTCATCAGTTATTATTTCCCCCCAATGGGCGGCGGCGGCGTCCAGCGTATCCTTAAATTCCTAAAGTACTGGGACGCTGCAAACTACCGGCTGTCCGTGTTGACGGTAAAACCCAGCCATTTTTATGCATTCGATAAACAATTGGAGAAAGACCTTCCCGCCGGGGTTTCGGTCTGGCGTTCCGGTTCGCTGGACCCATTCCGCCTGCTGCATATTTTTTCAGGAAAAGAAGGGCCATCGCCAAAAAATAAAACAGTCTCCCGGCGGGAGAGCGGCAGCCTGCTGCGCCGGATCTCCTCCTGGCTCTTCGTACCGGACAGCCGCCTCTTCTGGCTTCCCTTCGCGCTGCGTAAAATCCGGAAGATTCATCAAAGCACCCCGGTGGACCTGATTATCAGCAGCATGCCGCCTTTTACCACCGGACTAATTGCCGCCCGGGCGCAGAAAAACCCGGGAATCCCTTTCCTGGCGGATTTCCGGGATGCCTGGACCTGCAATCCCTATTTACCGCAACTTTCTCCGCTGCATAGCCGCATACAGCAGCATCTGGAAAAAAAGGTAATCGGCCGGGCGGCCGGCCTGGCCTTTGTGAATCCCAACCTGCAGAAATTTTATTTGGAAAAATACCCTGATATCCAAAACCGGCCTTTTCAAACCATCCGGAACGGCTATGATGAGGAAGATTTCCAAAATTTAAAAGCAGCGAAGCCGGATGAAAGATCCGGCAAGTTCCGGCTTGGCGTTATGGGAACGGTTTACTCTCAGGGAAATGAACCGCTACCTTTACTGCAGGCTGTAAAAAGATGGTGGCAAAAAGATGCCGCACTTCCCAACCGTCTCAACATCATTTTTGTGGGCAAATGGTCGGCTGATTTTTTAAATAAGGTCCGCGGGCTGAAAATAGAACCGCTTCTGCAGTGGAAGGACTATATGCCCCATCAGCAGGCGCTGGCATTTGCCGCCGGACTGGATGCTCTGGCGCTGGCGGTCCGCAGCGGGCTGCCGGGCAGCGGGAATGTAACGCCGGGGCGCATTTATGAATATCTCTACCTGCAAAAACCGGTACTGGCAATGTGCCCGCTCAACAGCGATCTGGCGGAACTGGTGCGGAACAGCAATGCCGGAGAAGCGGTGGAATATAAAAATATTGCTAAAATTGA
>JBAPTX010000629.1:0-9927 GCA_049282375.1 Calditrichia bacterium | reverse complement strand
GTTTATGTCCTTTCCCATGCCGCAGGAGGGAAGGAGATGATCCATTGAAGGCGTTGAAGGCAAATCAGAAAAAAACGGCTGTTCTGCTGGCAGTGGTTTTCCTCATCCTGTTTCTGCTGTCGCTGTTTTCATCGTCATTACCGGACGGGCTGGAATGGACACTTCAAAAATTAAATATTGAGCCGGATACAGCGACTTCTTTTACACCGCCGCTGCAGGATTATACCCTCAGCAGCCGTTTTCCCGCAGGTATAAATCAACTGCTCAGTGGTTTGCTGGGGGCAATGGCAATGGCTGTTCTGGTGTTCACCCTCTTTAAGATTCGCAAATCATGAAGCATGAATTTCTGGACCATCACCGGGAAGGAAACAGCCTGGTACACCGGGCGAATGCCCGGCTGAAACTGGTGATGCTGCTGTTGTTTGTTTTATCTGTGGTAAGTGTGCCTTCCCGCCGTTTTTCCGCATTTATTCTGCTCTGTATCATTCCGCTGCTGCTGGCGATTTTAAGCGGCATTCCGGTTTCACATTTCCTGAGCAAAATTTTTAAAATTTATCCGCTGATTTTTATAATGACCTTTCTGCTGCCATTTCTGCCCTCGGGAGAAAAAAATCTGCAAATCTTTTCTCTACGAATTTGGGAAACCGGGATTTTCAAATTCCTGATGATAAATCTGAAGGCCTTTCTTTCAATTTTTATGTCAGTGGTAATTATCTCCACCACAGATTTCAGTGCGCTGTTGAAGGGCATGGAAAAAATGAAAATACCCTCTCCGATCCTTCAGATCCTCTCTTTTATGTACCGCTTCATTTTCTTGCTGATTGATGAAGGGGAACGGATGCAGATGGCCCGCCAGTCCCGTTATATAAAGTTACCGCTCCGCTTACGGCTGCAAACCGGGGCCCGCCAAATCGGGGTGTTTTTTGTCCGCACATTCGAAAGGGGGGAAAGGGTTCAGCAGGCGATGGATGCCCGCGGGTTTTCAGGTAAAATCTATTTACTGAATGAACTTCACTGGCGGAAAACAGATTCAGTTTTTCTGGCTGTTTTTATATTGATGATTTCAATTTACCTGTTTTATCTGGGAATATTGGGGCATCTGGATTTTTTATTATGAAATCGGAAAAGCATTCACTGCAAAATACAGCGATAGAGGCAAAACAGCTCTCGTTCAGTTATCCGGACGGTACAACGGCGCTGCGGGAGGTCTCTTTACGTATTGCTTACGGAGAGAAAGTTGCCGTAATCGGGCCAAACGGCTCTGGCAAATCCACTCTGCTGACTCTGCTGAACGGAATCCGCCGGGGGACCGGTTTGCTGAAAATTGCAGGAATGGAACCTGTACGCCGCCATCTGGCCGAAATCAGGAAAAATGTCGGACTGGTTTTTCAGAATCCCGATGATCAACTTTTTTGCCCCACCATTTTTGAAGATGTTGCCTTTGGCCCACTTAATCTGGGCATGCCTGCGGCCGAAGTGCGGGAACATGTCAGGCAGGCGCTGGCGCAGGTTGGCTTGACGGGCTATGAGAAACGCTCTTCTTTTCACCTCAGCTACGGTGAGCGCAAACTGGCCAGCCTGGCCACCGTTCTGGCAATGAATCCGCCACTGATCGTCATGGATGAACCCACCAGTAACCTGGACCCTGCCCATCGCCGTAAGATAATCCGCTGGATACAAGGGAGCCGCCGTACTTTTATTATTACCAGCCATGACCTTGACATGGTTCTGGAAACCTGCTCACGGGTTATCCTGCTGAACCGTGGTAAAATAGTTGCGGAGGGGGAGGTATCGGCAATTCTTCAAAATGAACCGCTATTAAGCGAAAACAGCCTGGAACTTCCCCTGATGCTGCAGCAGGCAAAACCGCCTGTAAATTTTTTTCAGTAAAAGACAACTGCTCATCCGATAAAAGAAAAAATTTGATATTTTGTGGAAAGCTGTTTCCGAATATACATCCTTTGAATAAAGCTGTATTTTTTTTTACATTCGCTTTAATAGAGGAAAAAAAACCTGCCGGTATGAATAAAGGCAGGTTTTCAATTTTGAAGCGCAATGTATCTTTTCATTGAATATCGATAGTCCTTTATTTAGTGGATTCGGCAATCAGCTTTTTCTGTTCATTCAGTTGTATGGCAAGCAGTTTTTGCTGCTGCTGGTAAAAACAATCGGCAATCATCCGCTTAATGGTCGGATTGTTTTCGAATTTGTAATTCCGGAAAAGAAAATCCATCGCCCATTTGTTATTAACTTTATGGAGCACCACCACCGCCATCTGGCGCATTCTTTCATCTTTGTTGTTGCGGTAAATGCGGACCAGATCAACAGCAGCATCGTTCATTTCCAGATTTTCGCAGTACTCAATAACATGACTTATAGCGGATTGCTGCAGCCCTTCATTGCCGCTGGCAAGTGCAACCGCCAGGTTTTTGCTGAAGGCATCCCAATTCACTTCTGCTGCATCCCGGGCAAATCCCATTGTGGCAAAAGCCAGCAGGGAAATGAATAAAAATACTGTTAAACGCTTCATGATGCACCCCCATCTGTGTTTTAATAAACGGTTATTAAGAAAAAAACCTGAACAGATTTACGGGAGTGCTTTCCGGAAGGTTGCAATTAAAATTTGTTATATGAAAAAATATAAAAATCTGGAACAGAATAATGTATAATTAATGATTGCGGCAGGCTTTACTTTAGCATCCCTTCACGATTCCGGACGTCGAACAAATTATCTTCGCTGTCCAGCAGTTGACCGGTAAGATTATAAACTTCTATTGAAATATGATTATTATCCGCTTTAAAGATTACGTAATTGTAATGGGAACTGTATGTTTCCACCCATTCCGTCCAGGGGCTTTTTCCGCGGACGTAATAAGGCGCTCCGGCCCCCCCGCTGACAATTTGCCATACCGGATGCCGGAAATCGGGATTGGGGGAATATTGTCCGTCATCCAGTTTCCCGTTGCCGTTAAGGTCGTCCCCGGGGTAAAGGCCAACCGGTGTCCGGGCGGTGATCAGCGTACGGTGATAGGCATGCTCATCCGAGCCGAGAACCGCAATCGTTTTTGGCGAATGGCTGATAATTTCCCAGAATTGGTTCCGGACTTCCGCCCACCCTGGGAATTGCGTGATGGGAAGTCCACCAGTAATTGTTGTTGAAAACAATGACTTTAACCATGCCATACTGAAATGAATAAACATTTTCCAGATAGGGGGGTGTGCCGGGATAATTCTCCGGCCCATTCCGGGGATGAACAAACTGCTGGGAAAAGCGTGCTTCCACACTGTGGGATTCATACGGCCATTTGTCCGTTTGCAGCCCCCAGCGGGTGCCGTCATCAAATACGTTCAGTAACGCTTCGTGATTTCCCATAGCAGTGTAAAAAGGGCGCCGGGAGAGCAGGCCGGATAATGACTGTTTGAACGCTTTAAACTGCAGAATAAAATCTTCTGAAAAGTTGGTATAACCATTAACCATGTCTCCGCCAAACAACAAAAAGTCCGCGCCCTTGCGGTAAACTGCCGCACCGATCTGCTGCAGAATATACCGGTTGACTCCTAAATATTCCCTCTCCCCACCGCCTACTCCGGCACGTCCGTCGCCTGTATAGGCAAATACAAGCTGCCCCTTGCCCGCCAGCGGTGCGCTGCGAAATGAAAATGCAGGGGAACGCAGTGTATCACCGCTGGAATCTGTTGCAATAACATGGTAGATGTATTCAGTTTCGGGCTTTAAGCCTGTCACCTGTATTTCATGGCGGATTGCAACGCTGTCCCCCGGGAAACTTCCCAGCCCGTCAACTTCAATGCGCACGCCGGATTTATGGTCTGTTTCCAGGGAAATAATAAGCCATTCCGGATGATCGCTGCTTACCAGGTTTACTATCGGTCCTTCAGTGAGGGTAAGGCATTTGCTGAACCAGCCGTCTTGCAACCTGAAATTTACTGCGGCATCATGGAATTCCAGCGGACGGATTTCACCATTCCGGTTTTCCCATAAATCCAGCCGGTAAGCCGCCACCCCGCTGTTTTTCCAGCGATTCACATTGGAATGGGATCCGGGTTCAATAAAATTGCGCAACTGTATCACGCCGCGTCCCTTTCTAAGGGGTTCCCGGTAGCGATAGCGGCTGTAATAATAATCAGAATTATGAACTTCGAAATAGTTTACCCCCGAATAAACAGTGCCGAAAAGAGTGCTGTCCTGCAAATCAATTATCAATCCGTTTCCGGCGGAATCCGGCCCGGTTATACTGGTGGGATATAGCTGCCTGCGGGTAATGCCAAACCAGGGTTCTTCCGGCAACGCCTTATATCCCAGTTCCCGCGGATCAATAATAGCAGAAGGCGCCGGGCCTAAATTCTGGGCGAAAAGACCGGAAACAATGAATGTAAAAAGAAGAAATGAAATAATGGGAAGTCGCATAACTGTAATTATTACTATTTAAATAAAAGAGGCATTTTAAACGATTCAGCGGAATCTTTTCAGATTTAACCGGGAAGATCAAAACATCTTTCAGCCATCGGCAAATTTTTATGAATTCATATCGTTCAATTCATTTTATTTTCAGGAATTTCCGTTTACCGACCTTTAAAACCTGTTCCCGCCCCGGCTGAATTTCCATAAGTTCATCACTGACGGTTTCCCCGTCCAGTTTTACCCCGCCCTGGCGCACCAGCCGCCGTGCTTCGCTTTTACCGCCGGCCAGTTTATTCTCCACCATCAAATCAATTAAACGCACGGGGCTGCCGGGAAGCTGATATTGCGGGATATCCTCCGGTACCTCTCTCTTTTTATGAACCAGATCAAAATGATTTTCCGCACCGGCGGCCGCTTCCGGTCCATGATACATGCGAACCAGTGTGCGGCCGAGGTGCCGTTTTAATTCCATGGGATTGGTATTTGGGTCTTCCAGCAGGCTGCGAATCCGGGCCAGTTCATCCAGTGAAATATCGCTGACAAGTTCAAAGTAACTGTAAATTAAGCCATCGGGTATCCGCATGGTTTTGCCGAACATCTCCTCCGGCGGCTCATCCACTCCGATATAATTTCCCAGTGATTTGCTCATGCGCTGCACACCGTCAATGCCTTCCAGCACCGGCAGAGTGAGAACTATCTGCGATTCCTGCCCGTACTCTTTTTGAATCTGCCGGCCGATTACCAGATTGAACTTTTGTTCAGTTGCGCCGATTTCCACATCGGCCTGTATCATCACCGAATCATATCCCTGCATCAAAGGATAGAAAAATTCATGGATGCTGATGGGCTGCTGATTGCTGTATCGGGTGGCAAAATCGTCCCGCTCCAGCATGCGGGCCACCGTAAAGGAAGCGGCCAGGTTCATGATTTCCGCAAAACTCATACGGCTGAACCATTGCCCGTTGTATTTAATTTCTGTTTTATCGGGATCTAAAATTTTAAAAAACTGCTGTTCATAGGTTTTGGCATTCTTCATTACATCTTCATGGGTCAGTCGCGGCCGGGTACTGTTCTTTTCACTGGGGTCTCCCACCATTCCGGTATAGTCACCGATAATGATAACTACCTGGTGCCCCAGGTCCTGAAACTGGCGTAATTTCCGGATTCCCACTGTGTGCCCCAGGTGTATGTCCGGTGCGGTGGGGTCAAACCCCTGCTTTATGCGCAGCGGTTTGCCCGTTTTACGGCTGTGTTCCAATTTGTTTTTAAGTTCATCCAGGGGTACCAGATCAACCGTTCCCCTGGAAATGATTTTAAGTTGTTCATCAAACGGTAAAAACCCTTTTGCCATTTTAAATCTCCTCATCCGTCTAAACAGAGCATAAGCACAATGAATTACCGCAATTTTTCAGTACATGGTTACAGCGGCTGAAGTGCTATTTTATACGATACTTCTTTTCCATTCTTTTCATTTCCCGCTGTCGCTCGCGTTTGGCAATATCCTGGCGTTTATCATATTGCCGTTTACCGGCGGCAAGTCCCACTTCCACCTTGGCGCGCCCGTTCTTAAAATATACCAGTAAAGGAATCAGGGTAATTCCTTTTTCCAGCACTTTTCGTTGAATTTTGCGAATTTCATCCTTATGCAGCAGCAATTTCCGCATCCGTTCCGGATCATGGTTGGCGTACCCGGCATCTTTATACTGGCTGATGTGGGTGCCGATCAGCCAGGCTTCTTCCTTTATCAGCCGCACGTAACTGTCTGTTAAATTACAGCTTCCCGCCCGCAGAGACTTCACTTCGCTGCCGGTTAAAACCAGTCCCGCCTCCACTTTCTCCAAAATTTGATAATCGTGATAAGCTTTGCGGTTTCGGGTAACAATTTTGTGGCCTTCGGCCATGATGCTCCTTTCAAAATAAAAATTTAAACTTAGAAAAGCGCCCGCAGCAGTTCAAGCGGAAAAAATTACCGGCAGTCATTTATTCGGGAAAAACCATATTCCGCTTTTTTCTCCTTTCCTCGAAATTTATTCCCATTGAAGGCTGGAATTTAAATTTTGACATCTCCCGGCTAATGATGTATTTTAACCCCTGGTAAAAACTGACCATGAGTGAGTCAAATGGATTTTAAAAGCACCACCCGCGAAGAAAACGGGATCACCATTTTTAATATTGAAGAATCCGCCATTAATCATAACAATGCAGCGATACTGAAAGATAATTTGTTTACAGAAGTTACTGCCGGGCGGAACCGAATTATCCTGCTGATGGGCAAAGTAAAGGAAATGGACAGTTCCGGTTTAGGCGCCATTTTATTCGGCAAGCGTCAGGCAGACAATGCCGGTGGCGGCCTGGTGCTGGTTAAGGTAAATGATACGATTAAAACCATGTTCCGCATCGCGCAGTTATCCCGGGTAATGGACATTTGCAATACTGTTGATGAGGCCCTGAAGTTATTCCGGCAGTGAATTGAACTCAACTTCTTCCGCCGGATAACGGGCAGGTTCCTGTAATGAAATTCCTGAAGAAAAAACAATATCTCCTTCCGTTGCTGCTGTCTCTTCTATTTCATATCATTTTTTTAAGTGAATTCCCGGCAAAAGATCTCCTGAGTTCTGATAGCGCTCCGCTGGAAACGGATCCGCAGCCGCTTGAACTGGAATTTGAGAATCCGCCGGAACCGGAGCCAAATCAGCCGGAAACAGCCGAACCGGAAAAAAACCGGCCGGAAAAATTTTACCGCATTATGGAAAATCCCAACGCCGGTGGTAAACAGCCGGATCAATCGGATATCCTCTCTTCCGCCTCCTCAGTTTCGGCTTCTCCGGTTCCCTCGCAAAATGCACAGCGGGAAATTCCCGGCCAGCCCGATCAAAAACAAACTCAGGCGAATGAGCAGCCGGAACAGGTGCAAAAACCTGAAGTGGCTAAGGCGCTGGAAAATGCAGTTATGGCATACCGGGAAAAATCATCCTTCGACCGTTCTGCTTTAACCGGGCGGGATAAAACGGCAATTCCGAAGAAAAGATCGCCGGAAGATTCTTCCGCCGGGCAGCAGGCCTCCGGGGAAGAGGCCCCGCCCCTGGAAGGATTCCGTGCGGAAATGGTGGGGGATTTTGCCCTTAGTACTTACGAGTGGGAATGGGCACCCTACTGGCTGGCCTTTAAACGCCAGCTCCAGCGGGTCTGGTACGCTCCCCCGGCTTATTATAATCTGGGTCTGATTCACGGCTATACCATCGTCCAGTTTACCATTCAGCGCGATGGCCGCATGACCGGTTTTCAGGTATTGCATCATGTGGGACATCATTCCCTGGAAACGAGCTCAATTAATGCGGTACGCAGTGTCTTTCCATTTTTGCCTTTGCCGGCAAATTTCCCGGAGGATACCCTGCAAATTAAGTTAAAGCTGTTTTACCCGGACTTGCGGAGCCTGAGCGCCAGTCCCTGAAGCTGTGCCGGCTGATTTTCCGGCGGTGTAGGATTTCATTAAAATGAAAATTACGGAATGAGATTTTTTTTAAAGGTATTACTATTTTGAATCATTTAAATTAAGCAAGGCAGGGCTCTGTTTTAGCTCACAACCGGAATGGAAATCAACAATAACTTTGGCAGAATTATTAAAGAGAAGTTTATTACAGAAGTGAAATTGGGGCATTTATGATTGAACTTTTTTCCAAAGGCGGGTTAATGATGTATCCGCTGATTCTCTGTTCTGTCTTTGCTTTGGCGATTATTCTGGAACGGTTCTGGTATTTGCGGCGCACCAAAATTTTAACGCCGGAAATTGTTGGTGTCCTGGAACAGATCCAGACCCCCAAAGACCTTGAACTTGCCAAATCAGTTTGCCGGCGCTCCAAAGGGCCGTTTGCCCGCATTGTTCTCTCGGGACTTGACAACCGGGATTTGCCGCCGGATGAGATGCGGGCGCTGGTGGAAGACGAAGGACGGCAGGAAGTCCGGAATCTGCAGCGGGGCCTTGTATCCATGGAAACTATTGCGGCAATTGCCCCGCTGATCGGTTTGCTGGGGACGGTTATAGGAATGATAAAGGTGTTCAACGTTATCCAGACGCTGGGGGTTGGGCAGGCCAAAGCTCTCTCCGGCGGTATTTCGGAAGCACTGATCACCACTGCTACCGGATTAATCATTGGTATTCCCACGCTGGTTGCCTTTACTTATTTTAGTGCCCGCGCTGAAGCGCTTATTCTGGATATGGAAAAATATATGCTGCTTGTGCTGAATAAACTGATCCGTTTTCAGCGGGGGGAACTTTCAAAAATTGAAAAGATAGATTTAAGGAATGATATTTAAGATGTACAGGATGAACCCTTCCCCGAAAGCCCCAATTTTTTATCTTCTTCCGTTAATGATTTTATTTTTGGTAATGGCCGGATGCAATCCCGGGTACCGGCCCGTCAGTGAATGGGAACAGCAAAACTTCCGCAAAGCCGAGCGCCCGGTTTATCCAAATATGGTCATCAAAAATCCTGCCCGCTTCCAAAATACAGTCGTGGCCTGGCCGGGCATAATTGAGACAGCGGAAATATATGAGAATCCCGGCAATTTTCAGGTTGTTCTGCGGATGGAGCACCATTACTACAACTGGCAGGAAGACCCCGATCCCAACGGCATTATTTATCATCTTTCACGCCAGGGCGAAGGATTTTTTCAGACCAACTGGTTCATCAAGAAAGAGGCCGGAATGGATTTTATTGAAGAAAGATTTGCCCCCGGCAATCTGGCCTTTGTTTATGGCGTTCCGGATACCGTGGTGGATAATGAAGTGATTTTGGAGGGCCTTTATGTGCGAACGGTGCCGCCGGAAGCTTACGAAGCCGATTTTTTCAATTACATACCAAAAAACAGCACCAGCGCCGGGGAACAGGTGCGGTGAAAAGCGCAGAACCTCTACGCTACGAAGTTCAGGGCCGGCGGTTTGCTTCTTATCCACTGCAGTGGAATGAGCTGTTTTCCCGCAGCGCACCACTGGCACTGGAAATTGGCTGCGGTAACGGAGAATTCCTCTGTGACTGGGCAGAAGCCCAACCCCTATGGAATTTTGTAGGAATTGAAATATCTCTGGAATCTGCCGAACGGATACAGCAGAATATCCACCGGCGCCGCTTGAACAATGTACGGGTTATCCGGGATGATGCTGCTTTCGTGGTGCGCGAACTATTCCCCGAAGAATCCCTGCAGCAGATAATGATGAATTTTCCCGATCCCTGGCCAAAAACAAAACACCGCAGCCGCCGGCTGATGCGGCCGGTTTTTATTCGTACGCTATCCGCGGCCATTTCCCGCGGCGGCATTTATGAACTGATAACGGATCAGGAATGGTATGCCAGGGATGCAGCCAGGCTGTTCAGGGAATCCGCCGTATTTCAGGTAGAACCCATCGAGCAAAATCCGCAGCGCCCGGTCACCACCAAGTATGAAAGAAAATGGCGAAAAGCCGGACGCAGCATTTTTCGGCTGCGCGCTATAAAGCAGGAAATTCTGCC
>JBAPTX010000628.1:0-1633 GCA_049282375.1 Calditrichia bacterium | reverse complement strand
CCCTTTATGGCGCCGTTGAATTTTATCAACAGGCAAAAGCGGCCGGCATACATGCACTGATCGGAGCGGAAGTACGGCTTACCGATGATTCCCAGTTGCTGCTGCTGGTAAAAAACGCGGACGGTTATAAAAATTTATGCCGCATTCTGTCCCTGGGACATCTGAACGGCGGCCATCTGCAGTTTAAACTGGAATTGAAGGATATTTTTCACCATAAAAAAGGGATCATTGTATTATCCGGCGGACAAAAGGGCAGGATCTGGAAACTGGCACAGGAACGCAATATTCCGGAAGCCGGGAATTACTGCCGCCGGATGAAAACGGCTTTCGGGAAAGATTTTTATATTGAATTGCAGCACTTTTTAGCCAATGATTTTCTGGTGAATGTGCGCCTGCGGGACTTGTCCATCCAGCATCAGATTCCATTGGTCGCCACCAATGATGTACATTTTCCAACGCCGGAGGACTGGCCGCTGCGCCGGGTGCTGCATGCGATCGATCAGAATACCCTGATCGATAAAGTAACCAGTGCCGGCAGCCCGGAACAGTATTTTAAAAGCAGCGAAAAGATGCAGAAGCTGTTTGGCGCTTTTCCCGGCGCTGTCGAAAACAGCGAAAAAATCGCCCGGCAGTGCACTTTTGAATTCTCACTCGGAAAGCCGGTTTTCCCGCGGGTGGATTTACCGAAGGATGAAACCGGCTTTTCCTATCTATGGCAGCTTGCCTTTGATGGCGCACGGCAGCGTTACCAGCCATTAACCCAAAAATTTATTGACCGGCTGAGTTATGAATTGAATGTGATTAATGAGCTGGGGTTTTCCGATTACTTTTTAATTGTAAAAGATATTGTAGAATTTTGCCGGCGGGAGGGCATTCCCTGTGTGGGGCGCGGTTCCGCCGGGGACAGCGTGGTGTCATATGTGCTGGGGATTACCCAGGTGGATCCGCTGCGCTATAATTTATACTTCGAACGATTTCTGAATCCCGAACGAAGCGATCCGCCGGATATTGATCTGGATATCTGCTGGAAAAACCGGGACCGGGTCCTGGAATATGTGTACCGGAAATACGGACAGGACCGCACTGCTATGATCTGTACCTTCAGCACCTTTCAGTTGCGCTCTTCCATCCGTGATGTGGCGCGGGCCTTCGGTTTCCCGGAAGATGAAATCAGCGCCATCACTAAATACCTGCCCCATTACGGTATATCTCAGTTGAGTCAGGCCATTGAGCACCTGCCGGAGTGCCGGGACCTGCAGCAGAACGCCGGCGTTTTCAACGAAGTCCTGCAAATTGCCCGGCAGATATCTGATTTCCCGCGCCACCAGTCCATACATCCCGGCGGTATTCTAATCGCACCCGGCCGCATCACCGATTATACCCCACTGCAGGTGGCGGGCAAGAATATCGTGGTTTCTCATTATGACATGTATTCCATCGAACCGCTCGGGCTGGTAAAGATGGATCTGCTGGGGGTGCGTTCCCTGAGTATTATTACCGATTGCCTGAAATCCGTAACCGGTTTGTATCAGCGCCTGGCGGATAAACTGCCCGATGAGAACAGAACCCGGGTTGCGGAGAGCAGCGAAAACGCAAAAGCAGGAGAATACGGATTTAAGGCCGCGGGCAGGGC
>JBAPTX010000627.1:0-3611 GCA_049282375.1 Calditrichia bacterium | reverse complement strand
TTCCTATGTTGAAGAGAAACTGATCCTTCGCGTGCCTTCCAACTTTTTTGCCGAATGGCTTGAAAGTCATTTCAAAGAAACCATAATGAAAGCAGTCAAAAAAATATATGGTCACAGGTCCCAAATTGAATATTTGGAAGCAACCGGGCTGGATAATGAGCCGGATAATATCAGCTTTGCTGATTCCGGTAATACCAAAGAAAGACCTGAAGCAGCCAAAGAGGATGAAAGAGAAGACACAAATCACCTTGATATAAGATTTACCTTCGACAATTTCCTGGCAGAGAATGACAATGAACTGGCTTTCCGGGCTGCACAGATTGTGGCCGAACAACCCGGTAAAACTGATTACAATCCTTTGTTTATTTATGGATCCTGCGGATGCGGTAAATCTCATCTACTGAATTCCGTCGGAAACTATATCCAGAAAACGAAGAAGCGCAAAAAAGTGGCATATTTAAGTGCGGAAAATTTCCTGAACGAATATATTTATGCACTGCGCAATAACAACATTGATGCTTTTAATAAAACAATCCTGAAGTATGACGTATTTTTATTAGATGACTTTAATATTCTTTCCAATAAGAAGAAGTCGCAGGAAGGCCTGTTTTTTCTGATGGCTGAATTTGAAAGAAGGCGGAAGCAGGTTGTTGTAACCGCAAATGAAGCGCCTGCACATTTAAAAGGACTGGAAAACCGTCTGCTTAATTTTTTTCAAAAAGGGTTAATTGTCGATCTTATTTATCCGGGCCGCAATACCCGCTTAAACTGGATCGAACAGTTTTGCGTGAAAAACAATCTGGCAGTACTGCCGGAAGTTAAACAGCTTGTCTGCGAGTCTCTGCACGAAGGGTTTCATCAAACCCGTGCTGCCATGATCCGCATTGATGCACAGACATCACTGCTGGGAAAACCGGTTTCCATCAGTAAAGCAAAAAAGGTATTGTCCCAAATTGATTCCAATTGGGCAAAGCAAAACAACGGCTATCAGCAACTCCGCTCTCTTAAAATACCAGACATCATCAAAGTGGTATCGGATTATCTGCAGGTCCCTGCCGATATAATGCTCAGCTATTCTCGGCAGCGGGAAGTCAGTCAGGCAAGGCAGGTTGCCATTTATTTTTGCCGCGAGCTTTCCGGAGAATCTTATCAAACCATCGGCTATCATTTTCAGGATCGCCATTATACTGCCATTATCCACAGCTATAAAAAAATTCAGAAAGAGCTGAAAAAGAATCCCGGCTTAATGCATATGATAAGTGAAATAAAAGCCATTATGATGAAATCAGCCCATTGAACTGATATAGCACCCTCCCTCATCAATCCTGCTAAATTCCAATAGGACAGGGAACATTCTTTAATGATATTCTTTGAATAAAATGATTTAAGAGCCGGTTTATTCAAATAATACAGGAGATTCATGAACCCGTATAAATCCCCGCCAGTTCGTTTTATGCTAGCTGCTTTTCTTATGTTTTTTATTAGTTCCGGTATAACAGGGGGTGGTTTTCCGCAGGATGGTTCCATAAGATCGGACAAACCCCAGATTCCAGCAGATACTTTGCACACTAATAATTTAGCTGATTCTGCCGCTATTATAGATTCTACTGCCGCAAAAAATGATTCACTGCCGTACGATTTGGACCGCCGGGTGGAAAACAATGCATTTAAGGTAGGAGAAAAACTTTCATTTATTGTCCGTTATGGTTTTATAAAGGCCGGAGATGCCACAATGGAGGTTGAAGAAATTACCTCCCATGAAGGGCACCAGGCCTACCGGATTGTTTCAAAAGCCCGCTCCACCCGCACTTTCGACTGGGTATTTAAAGTCCGGGACCAGGTGGAAAGCTTAATGGATACCCGCGGACTCTTTTCATGGCAGTTTAACAAACGTTTGCGGGAAGGCTCCTATAAATTTGATTTATCCGTTGATTACAATCAGAAATGGGGATCAGCAGAAGTAAACGCAATCCGGTATCATGATGATGATGATTTAAAAATTAAAAAGCAGGAAAGCTATAATGTGGATATCCCCCCTTATGTACTGGATATTTTAGGTTCATTTTATTATGTCCGAACACAAGATTTGAGGGTCGGTCGTCCGATCTATATTACCAATCACGACAATAAAAAAACTTACGATCTGCAGGTATTAATACAGAAGAAGGAGATCATCGAAACACAGGCCGGTAAGTTCCGCTGCATAATGGTGCAGCCAAAGCTTTTGGGGGAAGGCATCTTCAAACAAAAGGGCGAGCTGTGGGTTTGGTTAACAGACGATAAATATAAAATTCCGGTGCAGATGAAAAGTGCAGTATTTGTCGGGAGCATCACAACAGAGCTTGTTGATATTAAGGGAGTTCCCACTCCCCTGCCTTCTCAAATAAAATAAAATTTAAAATGTTTTGGGTACTCTTTCCATCCCGTTTCTGCATGTTTCCGGCAAATAGGGGAAGCGGGATTAAACCTGTTCAGAGCCTCTGTAAACTTCCGCATCCGCCTTTTTCTGCATAATTCTGAACTGGCGGTACTGGTCCAGATCTTCTTTAATTGAGTTTACCACAAAAGCAATTACGGTAGCATCGTCCAGGAAACCGAGTGCAGGAATAAAATCGGGAATGACATCCAACGGAGTCAAAAAATAAAGCACCGCGGCCACACTGTACAATAAAGACTTCCAGGGCAGGTTTGTATACTCGCGGTTAAGGTACGATTTAATCATTTGAATCAGGATAATAATATTATCCATGAAATTATGGATCTTATTTTTTTCCTTTTCCACTTTGGCCATGGTTTTTTCCACAGTGACCCGCAGTTTATCCTGTTCATTCAGTAACCTTCCGGCCGCATCCTGCATCTGTTCAAATTTTTTTGATATTCTGCTGTTCTCCTCCATATCCCTTTCCTCTGCATTCTGATTAACTGAATTGATGCCAACTTACCCTATTTAGATAAGTTTTCAGCGGAAAATGTTCCGCCGGTAAATAATGTGCCATATTTTCTCTTCCAGTCGGGTCCATCCCCGCTCTCCGGGGCCGTGATGTTAATTTGCCAGATATTTGTAAAACCGGCTTCCGCAAAAAGACTGCGCCATTGCTCACGGGAACGCCTGTCCAGGGACAAATTTAAATCTTTTCCCCAATCCGCACTTCCGGGATTCTCACGGTAGTAATCTGTACCAACCAGCAGCTTCCCCCCCGGCAGCATACAGGTTTTTAATTTATTGAAAATATTTTCCATTGGATTTATATAGTAGAATGCTTCCATAGAAATAATAAAATTAAACTTTACCGGCGGTTCCCATTCCAAAAAATTTGCAGTGTAGAACTGCAGTCCGGGCCCCGAGAATCGTTCGCGGGCTTTACGGATCATTTTCTCTGAAATATCCAGGCCAATACCGTAATCCACGGCAGTATAAGTTGACAGAAAGTGAACCAGCCAGCCATTTCCACACCCGATATCGAGAAAACGCAAAGGCTGCGGGAGTATTACTTTATCAATTGCGCTGATAACACTGGAATAATGGCCCTCTTCCATACCGACATCCCGGTTGATCTCCGCCCAATTATCAAAGAGCTGCGAAACATTTTGCAATTCATCATGAGTTTCTT
>JBAPTX010000626.1:0-2766 GCA_049282375.1 Calditrichia bacterium | reverse complement strand
GTATTATATTTTAAAGACGGCAAAATTGTGGAACAGGTAATCGGTGCCTATCCCAAATCCCATTTTGAAGACAAATTGAAGAAAATGATATAAGATATGAACCTTTCCGGGGAAGCTTCATCGCTTCCCCTTTTTTTAATCACCTCTGTCCCTAATTACTTACATGTTGAAAATTAAAAACAGCCGCTTTATAAAAAGCATTGTTGATTACCGGCAGCGGCCGGAACCCTCATTAACGGAATTTGCTTTTGCCGGGCGTTCAAATGTGGGAAAGTCATCTTTTATAAACGGAATTTTAAACCGGAAAAATTTAGCAAAGGTCAGTAAACAGCCGGGGAAAACCCGCACCATCAATTATTTCATCGTAAATGAATCATTTTATTTTGTAGATTTGCCGGGCTATGGGTATGCCCGCGTTTCCAGCACGGAGAAGGCCCAGTGGGGTCCCATGATCGAAAAATATCTGGTAAACAGTTCCTCCCTGAAGTTGCTGTTTATTTTAATGGACAGCCTGGTGGGCCCGCAAAATAATGATCTGGAACTTCTGGAGTGGGTATTGCACCATCAAATACCGTTTAAAATAATAATGACAAAGCGGGACCGGATTACAAATAATATGAAGGCGCAGCGCGATAAACAGCTCCGGCAGATTTTGTCTGCTGTTATGAATCCTGATATTATCTATTTTTCCGCTAAAACCCGGGAGGGCCTTTCTCACGTTTTACAGGAAATAGAAAAGAACCTGGATAGCTGAAGTCGTTATAAAATTTTACAATTTGCTTGATTTTAAAAGAACAGATTCACAAGTTTTTACCAAATTCAACTAACCCAAAGGTGAGAATATGAAAGTACTGATCAGCGACAAAACTTCTCCCAAATGTGCCGAAATATTGCGGGAGGGCGGTCATGAAGTGGATGAGAAATTTGGAATTTCTGCTGAAGAATTAAAAACGGTCATCGGCAGCTACCACGGTTTAATTGTTCGCAGTGCAACCCGGGTTACACCCGAGATTCTTGATGCGGCTGAGAATCTGAAAGTAATCGGCCGGGCCGGTTCCGGGGTGGATAATATAGATGTCCAGACGGCAATGGATAAAAATATTGTGGTCATGAACACACCGGGTGCGAATACCAATGCTGTAGTGGAACTGACCCTGGGTTACATGTTCTCTTTGAGCCGCCACCTTTACAAAGCGACGCATACGACTAAAGAAGGAAAGTGGGAAAAGAAAAAACTGGTCGGGCATGAAGTCAGTGACAAAACGCTGGGTGTAATCGGTTATGGAAAAATCGGCCGCCAGGTTGCCATAAAATCCCGCTGTTTTGGTATGGAAGTCATCTGCTTTGACCCCTATGTTGGTCGCGAAATTATTGATCAATTCGGCGTTCGCCTGGTGGCAAACCTGGATGATGTTCTGGAAGCGGCAGATTATATTTCTATTCATGTCCCGAAAAATAAAGAAACTTTAAATCTTATTTCCCGCGAAGAATTTAATAAAATGAAAAAGGGTGTATTTTTTATCAATTGCGCTCGCGGCGGTATTGTAAATGAAAAAGACCTGCTGTGGGCCCTGGAGGAAGGGATTGTGGCCGGTGCCGGGCTGGATGTTTATGAAGAGGAACCTCCGAAAGATCTCAGTTTAGTGCAACATCCCAATGTGATGTGCTCTCCCCATATAGGTGCCTCAAGTTATGAAGCGCAGGATAATGTGGGCATTCAGATCGCGCAGCAGTTTGTGGACATGTTCGCCGGAAAAGCCATTAAAAATCAGGTGCGGCCCCGATAAACAGTTCCCGAAATTTCTTTTAAAAGCCCCGTTTCTGCGGGGCTTTTTTTATGGATTGTAGCTATTCCATTTTATATATAAACTTGCTTTGTTATATCCGGCAGGATAAATTTATCCGGTTTTATTAAAATCAGGAGTAAAAAATGTTTTTAAGTGAAAAGGACTATAAATTAAAAGTCGGTCTGGCGGAAATGCTGAAAGGCGGGGTTATCATGGATGTAACCAATGCCGAGCAGGCATCCATTGCCGAAGACGCCGGGGCAGTAGCGGTAATGGCACTGGAGCGGATACCCGCCGATATCCGTACGCAGGGCGGTGTGGCGCGTATGAGCGATCCCGAACTGATTAAAGGAATACAGAATGCAGTTTCTATCCCGGTGATGGCCAAATGCCGCATCGGGCACTTTGCAGAAGCTCAGATTCTGGAAGCGCTGGGAGTAGATTTTATTGATGAAAGCGAAGTACTGACTCCTGCCGATGAATCTTACCACATCAATAAATTCGGGTTTAAGGCACCATTTGTCTGCGGTTGCCGGGATATCGGTGAAGCTTTGCGGCGTATTGCCGAAGGTGCGGCGATGCTGCGCACCAAAGGAGAAGCCGGTTCCGGAAATATTGTAGAAGCCGTCCGGCATATGCGCTCCGTGCAGAGTGAAATCCGCCGGATCACACTTCTCGGTGATGAGGAATTAGTTGGTTATGCAAAAACCATTGGTGCGCCAGTGGATCTGGTTCGTTATGTAAAAGAGAATGGAAAATTGCCGGTGCCCAACTTCGCAGCAGGCGGTATTGCCATTCCGGCAGATGCATCATTGATGATGCAGTTAGGCGCAGAAGCGGTCTTTGTAGGAAGCGGCATTTTCAAGTCCGAAGACCCTGCCAAAAGAGCAAAGGCAGTGGTAGCGGCAACAACACACTATATGGATTTTGATCTTGTTGCACGTGTGTCGGAAGGGTTAAAAGAACCCATGACCGGAAT
>JBAPTX010000625.1:0-5950 GCA_049282375.1 Calditrichia bacterium | reverse complement strand
AAGCGGGAGATCCCCTGGTTGGTGCTCACCCATAAAATGCCGTTCTCACCCTGGAGGATGCATTTGATCTCATTATTCGGCAATCCGTTATCGGAGTTATAATTTATAAATCTGCCGGTTTTACGGTCGTATTTATTTAAACCGGTGGTAGTGCCTACCCAGATTGCAGAATCTGCAGTTTGAATGATAGAGTGAACAAATCCTTTGCTCATGCTGTGTTCATCCCGCTCATCATGCCGGTAAGTGATGAAAGATTTTGTCTGCAAATCGAAAAAATCCAGCCCGCTGTCGGTGCCGATCCATAAATTCCCATCTATATCCTGAAACACCACCCGCACATAGTTATCACTTAATCCGCTGTTTTGGGCATTATATACAACCGCCCTCCGGTTATCGGGATCAAAATAGGTCAACCCGCCCCAAAAAGTAGAAAGCCACAACCCGCCGTTCCGGTCTTCGCAAATATGCAGAATTCTGTTACTCCCCAATCCGTTTCGCTGCCTGGTATATTGAGTGAATTTTTGGCTCTCCAGGTCAAACTGGTATAGACCATATCCCCAGGTTCCCGCCCAGAACCGCCCCCGCCTGTCCTGCAAAAGGCTGACGATGATGTCTGTATTGATATTTGTGTTCCTGCTGGTGTATTGAACAAACCGGCCGGTTTCACGATCCAGTAAATTGAGCCCGCCGCCATCGGTCGCAATCCACAGATTGCTGTCTTCATCTATCTGAAAGGCATTGACCATATTGTGGCTCAGACCATTGTCTTTCCCCGGATGGTGCCGGTAGTGTTGAATCGCAGATTGGCTGCTTTTCAAGAAATCGATTCCATGTGCATAGGTGCCGATCCAGATGTTCCCGGTTCTGTCCTCATACATTTTCCAGATAGAATTATGGCTTAAGCTGGTTTGATTAAAAGGATCGTGGCTGAAGTGTTGAATTTGATTAGATGAAATATCCAGAATGTCAATTCCGTTATCTTCTGTACCAATCCAAAGTCTGTTGCTGCGATCAAGCATCAGGCAAAGAATGATGTTGCTGTTGATTTGATTTCCGTTGGAAGATGCTGTTGAATAATGAGCCATCCGTCGAACCTGTCCGTTTTCAAATTTCAGCCGGTAAAGCCCGCCGCCCTGGGTCGCAATCCAGAAATTTTTATCGGCTGATTCCACAATAGCAGTAATTGGGGCATTGGTGAGCTTTTTTCCATCAAAAAATTGATCGTCGAAAACATCGCCGCCTGCTTTAAGTATATCGATTGCGCCATTCCCGTGGGCGATCCACAAATTCCCATCACTGTCTTCAAAAAGCTCGCGAATGCGATTGCTGCTCAGGGTGTTATCATTATTTTCAATTGCAAAATGATGAAGGAAAGAATTACTCTCACGGTTAAATGACTCCAATCCGCCGTTACGGGTGCCGATCCAGAGCCGGTTCTGCGAATCCTCCAGAATGGTTTCTATCTGATTATCGCTGATGCTTGCGGGATTTCCCTCCTGATGTTTAAATGATTTAAATTTATCTGTTTTCGGATCGTAGCAGTTTAAGCCGTCACTCGTTCCCGCCCACAAATATCCGCTCCTATCCTTAAAAAGCACCGATATATAGTGATGGCTGATGCTTTGGGAATCGCTAGAGCTATAATTAAACTGCTCAAATTCATATCCATCGTATCGATTTAAACCGTTAAAAGTACCAAACCACATGAATCCTTTGTGATCCTGTAAAATGCATGTCACATTGGATTGGGATAAGCCGTCGTTAGTGGTAAGGTGGGCAAACTGAAAATCCGGGATTTGCGCATTCATCCTGATGGAAAGAATAAGCAGTAATAGAAAAATTTCTTGAATAAATGGGCGCATTAGATTTAAAACCTGAATTAATCGCGACAAGCCAACTTTTTTATAAAACCTATATCATAAATCAGATTTAAATTCCATTAAGATTAGGCAAGCTCAGTCAAATTAAAAATTGAACAGAGATATTGTTTCCGGGTTTGTCAAATAAGAGTCCCTTGGTAATGTAGAAATTCTCTGATTTATACTCATTAAATTAAACCTCCCTTTGATCATTACAAAGGGCAAAATAGAGTAATGCAGTTCTGTGAGAGCCGGGAGCTAAGTTATTCCTTATTTTTTAATACATCACCTAACAAACATTTGGTGATTTTAACTCACCCTTTTCTACCTCGAAACCAAAGTACTTCTTCTGAAACCAAAGGGACACATTAACCAGACTGATTAGCACCGGTACTTCGATTAATGGACCGATCACTGCAGCAAAGGCTTCTCCGGAATTGATTCCGAATACAGCAATAGCCACTGCAATGGCCAATTCAAAGTTGTTGCTGGCTGCCGTAAAAGAGAGGGTCGCGGACTTGGAATAGTCGGCTCCCACTTTACGTCCCATGTAGAATGAAACCAGAAACATAATGACAAAATAAAACAGCAGCGGAATAGAAATACGCACTACATCCAGCGGTATTTTGACGATATATTCGCCTTTAAGTGTGAACATGACCACAATAGTAAAGAGCAGGGCAATAAGTGTTATCGGGCTGATTTTGGGAATAAATTTTTGATAAAACCATTCTTTATCTTTTACTTTTATTAAAGAAAAATGGGTGATAATACCGGCGATAAAAGGAATACCAAGATAAATAAATACACTTTCTGCAATTTGGCCCATGCTCACTTTAACCGCCGTTCCTTCCAGTCCGAACCAGGTCGGGAGGATGGTTATAAAAACATAGGCGTAAACCGAAAAAAACAGTACCTGAAATATAGAATTCAATGCCACCAGTCCGGCGGCATATTCCGTATCCCCTTTAGCAAGTTCATTCCAGACAATGACCATGGCGATGCAGCGTGCCAGCCCGATCAAAATCAATCCATACATATATTCCGGGTAACCGCTCAGGAAGAGAATTGCCAGAAAAAACATTAAAACGGGACCAACGATCCAGTTCTGGACGAGAGATAAGGTTAATACTTTCCAGTTGCGGAACACCTCGCCCAGTTCCTCATAGCGGACTTTGGTGAGGGGTGGGTACATCATTAGAATCAGACCCATTGCTATGGGAATATTTGTTGTACCCACTTGAAAAATGTTCCAGAAGTCCACCATTCGGGGGAACAGATATCCTGAAAAGACACCAACGAACATGGCCAGAAAAATCCACAAGGTTAAATATCGATCAAGAAAGCTCAGCCTTTTTGCTATTTGACTCATTATTCTCCTTTCAATTTTTCCTTATCTCTAATCGAATTGACAACGAATTCAACCGAAGGGATTCCGTTATGATAATAACGGCATGCCAGGTTTCCCACCGATGGTTCAGGCAGGCCTTCCAAATCGATTCCATCAACTAAAACTGTCGGTGATCCGCGAAAGTTATATTTTTTTGCTTTTTCCGGGGTGTTAATCAGAACCATTTTAAGTTCTACCTTTGTATCAACTTGTGAAATCGCTTCCCTGACTCTGTCCATCATCAAATCAGAATTTAGACATCCATTAAAATATTGAAATTCCACTGTTATCATACTATGGCCTCCATTCGCTGGCTTCAATTATGGTTCCGGCAATGGTTTAAAAAAGCCCAATCGTCTCCCATAATCATCCGGAAGCGATTGAGGGGGAACAGGCGATCTTCCCGGCCGTCCGGCTGGCAGCCAAAGGAACCTACTAAGGAACGGACCGGAGCGGAACTCAGCCCGGACTACTGCTTTTTTAAAGGAAAGTTGCAAACTCATCATCAATTCCAATGGAATCCCGAGATAGCCGGAACCTAATTTTTTCTTTATTTTTAAAACATTTCCTGCAAGCATGCTGACCAATGGCTGACCAGTTTTTAAATTTGTATTTTCTATAATAAGTGAGGTCTCACAGTTACTTGTAAATCAGGCTAAAATGGCCAGAACTTTGTTATACATCCTGACGAATAAAAAATATAAAATGTGACCTGAATTTTCAAGGAATTTGATTATGCAGACAGCAATTTTTATGTAAATAAGGTTCGTTAATACTAGCGGAAAATTGATATGAATGGAAGCTATTCATTCCAAACAAACTCGCAAATTCTTTATTATAAAATGGGAAAAGGCCTCATTGCCCTAACTTGCAGGATTTGCACAAAATAATTTTTGGCCCAAATTTGGGGAACCCGATTAGAAAAAGCCACCCAACATAATAATAGAAAATTCTCTCTGGCCGCTTCCTGAATAACACTTTATCTATATACAATAAATTCTATAAACTTAATAATTACAGAATTTCGGATTGATGTTTCAGATTAGATCAGCTACGTTCTTCTTAATCAGATTATGAGCAATGTAAATATAAAAAGACAATTAAGTACAGGAATTAAGAAAATCTGAGAGAAGTGCGGAATTAAGGGAAGTCCCTGCTTTTTGATATAGATGATTACTTCTAGTTGTATCCCCCTGCTTACTGGGGCGGTGTATCAATGTATTAATATGCTTTTTCAGTATTCAGGCAGGCCGGGTAAATTCCCCCCTGTGTTGAGGGGAAGGAGCTTTGCCTGAAAAGCTGCTTATCTTTGTAAATGAGCGGGAAGTGAGTGTGAGTGTTCACCTCCGGGTTGTGACTCAGATTGGCCCCGGGCAGTCCGCCGATGATGCTGTCTCCTAATTCCAGGAAACTATGTGTTCACCTTCGGGTTGTGACCCTTAGATAAGAGTGTCTTAGCACCGGCAGCACTGCTGGGTGAAGATTCATTGCCATTACTATCAAGGAGTAACATAGTAATAGTACCAGGTATTCTTTTCCAGACCTGTAAGAATGATCTGGCGAACTGCTGGTAATTCTCCCGTCATTATAATAAACGTTATACCCGTCTGCAGTGCCTGTGGAGGGTGGATCCCATTGCAAACTGATCTCGCTGCGCTAAACGCCGCTGGCAATAAAACAATTTCAATTCAGCTATGGCTTGAAACCTTTGTGAAGTTTTGTTCATTATAAAGAGGTATTTAATGGTACTCGGGTAAACCGCGTACATTGAAGTCAATTAATAACATGATATTTCCAGGAAAACTAAAGTGTCAACCCCCTCAATTCAGAAGCCGTCCGGAACCTCGGCAAAACCGATGAACTGTTGCTTTTATAAAGGAATAGTAATGTTTTATCCTGATATTCGAATATTGATTAAGCATTGACTTTTTATGCAACCTGCAAAATCAAAGCTTGGCTTTAACGCAACCTGGTCGATGGCGGTAGGGGGAATGATCGGCGGAGGCATTTTTTCTACTCTGGGTGTGGTTGTTGGGATCGCCGGTGCCTGGGCATGGCTCAGCTTTACTGCCGCCGGGCTGGTAGCCCTGTCCGCAGGATACAGCTATGTAAAGCTGGCGGCTCAGCATGGCGAAGGGGGCGGCGCATTCACTTTCCTGCGCGAGATCAATGCGGAAGGAGTGGCAGGCAGCCTTTCATGGGTGCTCATCGTCGGGTACGTGCTCACAAACTCCGTCTATGCCTTCACATTCGGGCATTATCTGGGGCATATTGCCAATCTGGGACCCTGGTTCCCCCGAACCACTGCGATTGCCGTTCTGGGTATCTTCATCGTCTTAAATCTACGGGGCGTGGGTGAGGCCGGGGGTGTCGAAGTATTTCTTGTCTGGTTCAAACTGGTCGTGCTTGTCGGACTGGCAGGCCTGGGGCTGATGCATTGGGCCCCCACGATGCTTTCACGTGGTGTGCCAGACGCGGGAATTGGCGCTGCGCTATTTGGCGCAGCATCGGTTTTCATGGCATACGAAGGATTTCAGCTTCTGACATACGATTATGAGGACATCAAAACACCACGGAAGACTCTGCCGCGAGCGGTACTTTCTGCAATTGTCACCGTAATCATCATATATATTATTGTCGCTCTCGGTACAGCAATGCTAATCGGATCTGACCGGATACTGCAACATGAAGAGGTCGCCCT
>JBAPTX010000624.1:0-1761 GCA_049282375.1 Calditrichia bacterium | reverse complement strand
GTAACCGCCGGAACCGACTTTAAATGCTGCACCACCACCGCAATTTCATGCACCCGGTTTTCCAGAACCAGCAGCCGCTGAGCCGTGTGCAGCGGCAGATAAAAGGAAAGCCGGTCGTTCATCTGATTGCCGCTCTCCACAATGCCGGCGATGCGGTAAATATCGTTGGCAATGGAGCCGTCCGCCCCCTGACTGACCACCACAACCGAATCGCCCACATCCGCCTTCAGAACTTCCGCCAGCCCTTTGCCCAGCAGGGCTTCCCAGGCATCCATGCCGCTGAAGTACTGTCCGCGGGTAACCTGCCGGTCAAAATCCAGAGCTGCAGATTCCCGCTGCGGATCGATGCCGATGATGCGCCCGCCGGTGCTTTTATCCCCTGCGGAAAGCAGCCCCGCCGAATAGAGCCGGGGCGCCCATGCTTCCACTTCGCCAATTTCCCGGACCTGCTTTCCCACCTTCAGATAGTTGTCGATGGTTTTATAAAGCGATGGCCGCTCTCGGTAATTCTCCGCATGGATCTGCACATGCCCGAGCTGGTTGCGGGTAAACATGTTAATGATAAAATTGTAGGAACCGTCCGCCCAACCGATGGAAAATGCCGCCAGAGTAAATCCGCCGAACATGGTCAGCATGGTCAAAATAGTGCGGCGTTTTTGACGGAAAATATTCCGGAATGCAATTTTCAGCATCATCATAGGGAAAGATTCCTAACGGTAGGAGCGCAGGTTCCGCAGGGAAAAAATATCATTCTCCAGCGGCAGGTTAAAATCGAGGGATAAGTAGCGCAGAACGGTTTTATTGCCCTCTTCATCCTGGGGAATCAGCTCAATAACAGAAGGCAGTTTTTTTCCGTCAAATTCGCGGATATTGCTGTAATTCATCAGGCGCATCAATTTGCCTTTTTCATCATAGTAGCGGTCCTGCACCGGCATTTTGTCATTTTCCCGCACTTTCATCACAATCCGCCCCCACACCACTGCCAGATTTTCCCGCGGGATACACTCAATGTAAATGAATCCCGGCTCGGCGTAATCGGGATGAATCCGGCTGTAGCGGTAATCTTCCCACAGGGAGAACTCACTCACCAGGTCATCGTTGTTGAAATCCGAACCCATCCAGGAACTCATCATCATTGAAGGGGGAATTTTTATGACTTTATTGGTTTTTGGCAGGTAGTTCCACATTTCGTTGCCGATGCGCAGCGTGCCGACTCCGTCTTCCTTCTTCGGCGCGGTAATGCGGATGAAGGTTTTTTTGGTGCCTTCGGTCCAGATTTTCATTTTCAGGGTCCGCTCCCAGTGAGACGTCACTATATCCATTTCCACCTCGGAAAAGCTGGATTCGCTGCGGTACAATTGATCGATATACTGCACGATTTCTTTCACTTTGGCATCCATCTGCGGCTGCTGGGCAGATAAACCGGCGGCACTGAACAGCAAAAGGCCAAGGGTTGCTAATTTCAGAAATAAAGAACTCAAGGATTTCTCCTGCTTTAAATTCGCTCTACTGATTACACCCGAATGTCCCTGCAGGTTGCCCTGTTTTTTAATTTGTGAAATAATGAGCAGAAATGCAAATTGATGCAGATTTATTCCGGGGATATTTCCGACAGAATTTCAGTTTGCGGGGCATCCGCCGGACGAATAATGCTGAAATTACCGTTTGTTTCCAGCACAACCGCTTCCACCTGCGCCCAGGAGGCGATTCCCTGCCGGCGCAGCACCTGCCGCAGTTCTTCTTCTTTGATGCGTTCTTTCC
>JBAPTX010000623.1:0-7909 GCA_049282375.1 Calditrichia bacterium | reverse complement strand
CGGCACTTCAGGGCTGCAGATTGCCTATGATCAAGTATATGTTCACAATTCCCTTTCCATTCGCATTATACAGGATGCCGAATGGCTGACCGAATATCCGGTAAGCGGCATTGTTCCGCCCGGCGGTTCCATGAAGGTTTCGGTAGCAGTGGATACGGCCGGATTGCTGCAGGACCGGACCCGGGCGGAAATTCTGGTTTACAGCAACGATCCGCTGAACCCGCTCCTTGTTCTGCCGGTAGTCCGCCGGGCCGATTTCGGAATTTTTCAGAATGTGGCTGTAGGAGGGGGATGGAATCTTCTTGGCATACCCCTACGGGTACTTGATCCCTGGTACCGCAGTGTTTTTCCGTCCGTTGTGCCCAATTCCATGTACGGATTTAACGGCAACTATTTTCAGACTGAAATCCTGAATGCCGGCAGCGGCTACTGGATGCGGTTTTCGGCCGGGGATACGGCAATGGTTCAGGGACATCCTTTCGAGATGCTGCCGGTTCAGCTTAAAAAAGGATGGGACCTGATCAGCGGCGGTTCCTGTCCGCTTGCATTTTCTGAAATAGAAGATCCGGGTATGATTCTGGTCAGCGGCACCCTGTTCGGTTTTGAGGGCCATTATCAGGCGGAAGATACCCTTCAGCCCGGGAAAGGATACTGGGTGCGGGCGGATACTGCCGGTGTCATCACTTTTAACTGCAGCCCGTCCCGGCTGCCGGCAAAAAGGGCGGCACTGAAAACCGATCTCTCTCAGGTGCCGAATCTGAGGGTGCGGGATGCCGTCGGAAATGAACAGGTTCTCTATTTTCAGGTGGAGCTTCATGCGGATGAATCGGTGCTGAACTACAGCCTGCCGCCGCTGCCGCCTGCCGGCGCTTTTGATGCCCGGTTCAGCAGCGATTTGCGGATCTGCCGCTCCGGTGAAGCGGAAATAAGGGTGCAGTCCGCCGCCTATCCCCTGGAAATTTGCCCGGCAAATTTGCCGCCCTCACAAAGCGCCTATGTATTAAAGGAGTTCCTCCCGCAGGGTAAAGGCCGGAGTCATTTGTTGAGTGAAGGAAACAGCATCATAATCAGCAATCCGCTGGTAACCCGCCTTTCTCTGGAAAAGGAAACCACATTGCCCTTGAGCTTCCGTCTGCATCAAAATTATCCCAATCCGTTTAATCCGGCCACCACCATCCGCTATGAACTGCCGGAGCGGTCCCGCGTGTCTCTGGTGATCTACAATTTACTGGGGCAGGAAGTCAGAAGGCTGGTTTCGGGGGACATTGCTGCCGGATACCATTCCGCGAAATGGGACGGCAGGAACAATGCCGGAGTGCAGGCGGGAAGCGGCGTCTATATTTTCCGTTTCCGCGCCGGTGACTATCAGAAAGTGATGAAGATGATTTTAATGAAATAGGAAGCAGTATAGTGTAGACCGCGAAGGCTCTACATGGATATGAAGACTGAACAACCTGATTTCAATATAATAGAAAAATAACCTTCTTTCATGGATTCAACTCCTGCCATGTTTCGACCCCACGGGGGTAAGGATTCTCTCCATAACATATATCTTGTACTATTCTGCTGCCCTGATATGCTTTCCAAGCCTGACATCCCTTAGGTGTCACACCGAGCTGCCACCCTGAGCTTGTCGAAGGGTTGTCGAAGGGTTACCGCAGGATTGCCGTAGCGTGATTAAAAACAGCCGGTACTCAGCTTGCTGATTTTCAGCTTGAACAGGGCGGTGCCAGCCGTTAGATTTGTATTTTCAAAATGAATCAAAATAAAAAATATTTTTATTATGCATAAACATCACGATCATGAGCATCTGACCACCGGAAAACGGCTGGTGATCACCATGTTTCTGAATTTCAGCATCACCATTGCCGAAATTATCGGCGGCATTGTTTCCGGCAGCCTTTCACTGATTTCCGATGCGCTGCACAATTTCAGCGACGGTATATCGGTGATTATCAGTTATTTTGCCCTAAAATTAAAGGAACGGGAATATTCGCCGAGCCATACTTTCGGCATGAAACGGGCTGAAATTTTTGCTGCAGTCATCAACGCGGCGGTGTTAATCGGCATTTCGGTTTATCTGTTTTATGAAGCAGTAATGCGGTTTATTCATCCCACCCCTATTGCCGGGAAAACCATGACCCTGGTTGCAGCCATCGGCCTGGTGGCCAATGTTGCCGGGGTGCTGCTGCTGAAACGGGATTCTAAAAACAGCACCAATATCCGCTCCGCCTACCTGCATCTGTTTGCCGATGCCCTTTCCTCAGTGGGAGTAATTCTGGGCGGTATCTTCATTATGGTATGGGATGTTTACTGGGTGGACCCGCTGCTGACCATCCTCATCGGGCTTTACATTCTGAAAGGCAGCTACGAGATTATGGCCGAATCCGTGCATGTGCTGATGGAAGGTGCACCGCCCGGTATTTCCATTGATGAGATTCGCCGGGAAGTGGAACGCCAGCCGGACGTGCAGGACATCCATCATATTCACATGTGGATGGTTGGGGAAAATGATGTGCACCTGGAAGGCCATGTGAATGTTCAGGATATGCTGATCAGCCGCAGTGACGCCCTGCGGGAGCGTATTGAAAATGTTTTAAAAGAAAAATTTAATATTGCCCACATTACCCTGCAGTTTGAATGCGGACAGTGCATAAATGAAAACCTGCCGGATCAGGAAGATTGTCCGGGAGGCTGAAAAAATTATCGGGAATTTTGAAATAGATGGATAAAAACCAAACATCTGATGATTTGCGCCGCTGGCGCCTGCAGGACAAAATTGCCCTGGTAACCGGCGGGAGCAAAGGAATCGGGCTGGCCATCGCCGAAGAACTGGCAAAGCTGGGCGCCCGGGTGCTGGTGCTGGCGCGCGGTAAAGCCGTTTTGCAGGAAAAGAGGGATCACTGGCAAGCCGGCGGTTTGCAGATCGAAGGCATTTCCGCCGATGTCACCCGCGCCGCCGATCGCGATGCCGTCTTCAGGGAAATCAATGAACGTTACGGGCGGCTGCATATCCTGATCAATAATGTGGGCACCAATCTGCGCAGGCCCTTTCTGCAGTATAATGAAGCGGAATACCGGTTTATCCTGGAAACCAATCTGATTTCCGCCATGGAAATGAGCCGGGCCGCCCATCCGCTGCTGAAAAAAACGGAAAACGCTTCGGTGGTCAACATCGGCTCCGTGGCAGGGCTTATTCATCTGCGCACCGGCGCACCTTACGGTATCAGCAAAGCCGCACTGACCCATCTTACCCGCAATCTGGCGGTGGAATGGGCGCCCGACCACATCCGGGTGAATATGGTGGCACCCTGGTACACCCGCACCCCTCTGGCAATGACCGTGCTGGAGAATCAGGAGTATTTGAAGGAAGTGCTCGACCGCACTCCTCTGAAACGCATTGCCGAACCGCGGGAAGTGGCCTCACCGGTTGCCTTTCTCTGCATGGATGCCGCCTCCTATATTACCGGACAGTGCCTGAGCGTGGACGGCGGATTTCTGGTGAACGGATTCTGATGAATATTGAGGTAAAGGAGATCTCATCGGCTTTTTCAGTGCCCTGTGCACCGTGATTTGCTACCCTGAGCTGCCACATGAGCTGTCACCCTGAGCCTGCCGAAGGGCTGTCGAAGGGTTGTCGAAGGAATAACCAAGTTCGAATCAGTATTCCGGAATCGCAACAGATAGGAGAACCGCTGCATAAAAAAAATTCAAATTGATCAATGCTCCCATAACAAGGATAAGCGAATGAAAAAACGGATGCTTTTGACCACTTTTTTAATATTGCTGCTGAGCGGATGCAGTCTGCAGAAAATTGCCCTGCGTTCCACTACCGGGCTGCTCTTTTACGGTATCGATGCCATTTACCAGGAACCGGACCTGCAGCTTGCCGGGCAGGCGATCGCTTCCGATCTGAAACTGCTGGAAGGGCTCTATCTGGCCGATCCGAAGAATACAGATTTATTGATGCTGCTGACTCAGGGTTATGCCAGCTATTCGCTGGGTTTTGTGGAAGACGAAGACCCGGCGCGGGGACGTCTCTTTTACCTGCGGGCCCGCGATTACGGGTTTCAGTTGCTGCAGCAAAGCACCGAAGCTTTTCGCGACAGCGTGCCGGAGCGGGAAGCTCAGTTCGTGGAGAGACTTGCCAATTTAAAAGAAGAAGATGTGCCCGCTTTGTTCTGGACTGCCTTTGCCTGGGGCGGCTGGATTAACCTGAGCAAGGACAACACTCAGGCGGTATTCGACCTGAACAAAGTAAAAGCCATGATGCAGCGGGTGATTGAACTGGATGAGGATTACTTCTTCGGCGCCGCCCACCTGTTTTTCGGCAGTCTGGCCGGTTCGCTGCCGCGGATGCTCGGCGGCGATCCCGAAGCGGCCCGGCAGCACTTCCAGCGGGCGCTGAACCTGACTGACGGCAAATTCATGCTGGCCAATGTTTACCTGGCACGCTATTATGCCGCCACAACCCTGGACGAAGATTTGTTCGATCAATATCTGCAGCAAGTCTTAGCAGCGCCTGTCGATATTCTGCCCGGTTATCAGTTGATCACCGCCATCGCAAAGGACAAAGCGCTGCGGCTGCTGGCCAGTAAGGATGACCTCTTCTAAAGATTACAGGGAAAAACTGCCCACTGCCCACTGCCCACTGCCACCTGCCAACTGCAAACTGCAAACTGTCTTTTATTCCCCGAAACCTTTTGCCCGCTTGCTGGTTGCACTACCTGATATCAATAATGAAGGAGATTTTTGTGAAAAAAGCTATTCTGTTAATTCTGTCCGTTCTGATGTTTGCCGCACTCGGATATTCTAAAGAATATGTCATCAAATTTGCCACCCTGGCTCCGGAAGGCTCCACCTGGCTGACGGTAATGGACGAGTATAATAAGGAAATCCAGCAGGCCACCAACGGTGAAGTTAAATTCAAAATTTATCCCGGCGGCGTGCAGGGCGACGAAAAGGATGTGCTGCGCAAAATCCGGCTGGGACAGCTCCACAGCGCCGGATTCACCGGAGTGGGGCTGGGCGAAATTCTGCCGGAAGCCCGTATTCTGGATTCCCCTCTGCTGTTCTTCAATCACGAAGAAGTGGATTATATTAACCGCGAGCTGTATGACGAATTTTCCCGCCGCTTCGAAGAGCAGGGGTATGTGCTGATCGGCTGGACCGAAGTCGGCTTTGTTTATGTCTACGGTAAAAAGCCGGTTACTTCGGTGGAGGATTTGAAAGGCACTAAAATGTGGATGTGGGAAGGCGATCCCATTGCCGAAGCCACCTTCAACGCCCTGAATGTCAGTCCCATTCCGCTTTCCATTGCTGATGTACTGACCTCTCTGCAGACCAATCTGGTAGAGGCGGTTTACACTTCTCCCCTGGCGGCGGTCACCCTGCAGTGGTATTCCCGGGTCAATTACATGATGGACGTGCCCCTGGCGGATGCTGCCGGCGCAGTGCTGATTTCCAAAAAGATGTTCGATAAACTGCCGCCGGAATACCAGACCCTGCTGCGGGATAAAGGCCGTGAGGCCATGCAGCGGCTGGTCAAATTGAGCCGGAAGGACAACCAGGAAGCCATTGAATTGATGAAGAAAAACGGGATAAAGGTGGTGGAAGTACCCGCCGCAAATCTGGCTGCCTTTAAAAAAGCCGGAGAAGAAGCCCGCAACGAGCTGGCCGGAAAACTCTATTCCAAAGAACTGCTGAACCGGGTGGAAAGCGAATTGCAGGAATTCCGCGCCGGCAAAGCGCAGAAATAATGTTTGTTAAAATATAGAAGATAATCCGTTTAAACCGCCGGGGATTGGCTGCTCCGGCGGTTTTTTTAATAGTTTCCACTATAGGATTCAATAATCCCACGCATTTTAAAAATCTCTATTCTCTCCCCGAAAATTTTATTTAAATTTTTACGGTTACAGATGTTTGCAGGGAAGCCGGCAGTAATTCATTGCTCAAATAAATTATTCAATTCACTGTGTTCGATATTTTCAGAAAGGGAAATTTATGAAACATCTGATTGTTGCTGCAACGCTTATGGCTGTCGTATTGTTTTCCGGAATTTGGGGTTGCGGTTCCGGTGACAAATCTGCCGGTGATACCAAATTGAAAGCTGAAGTAAATGATCTGCAGAAGTCCGCCGGACAGGCTGCAAAAGCCAAAACTTCCGCCCGCAAAAAATACGATATCAAGTCAGGAATTATCCATTTTACAGTGGAGGATTTTGGCGGTTCTCACAAGGAAGTGGTTTATTTTGATGATTACGGCTTAAAGGAACGCATTGAAATTCTGGAAGAGGACGGAAATATTCGGGAAACCCGTTTCACAGACGGGCAGAAAATGTATATCGTAAATGAATACACGCCCGAAAACACCATCTATATTATGAGTGATAATGCGACCAACGGCACCGAGATGCGTTTTGACAAGGAAGGATTTCATGAGAGCCAGAAGGAAAAATATGCTTATCAGGATAAACCGGATATGAAAGTTGCCGGGAAATCCTGCGGCGCCTATTCCATGAAAACCAATTTCGGCGATGTAATTTATGCCGGCTGGTCCCATATTACCCTTTACCACCATCAGGAAACTTCACACGGCAAAATTTTGAAGCAGGCAGTCAGCCTGGAAGAGAATGCGGCAGTCCCGGCGGAAAAGTTTACAGTGCCGGCCGGGTATGAGGTAAAAACCATGTAGTTGTAAATTGAACGCCTTCCCGGAATAAAATATTCCGGGAAGGTTTCCCCCCTTCCGAGGTATTCATGAAAGCACCCAAATTGATCCCCCTTTCCGGTTACGAAAAAGCAGCACCGGAAGAATTGCTGCAGAGGTCCCGTGAATTTTTCGAGAAAATGCGGCATCGTCGGTCCATCCGGCAGTTTTCCGGGGAAGCCGTTCCCCGGGAGGTGATTGAAAACTGTATCCGGACGGCGGCAACTGCCCCGAGTGGCGCCAATCTGCAGCCCTGGCATTTTGTGGCGGTCAGCAGCACGTCCTTAAAACGGGAAATCCGTCTGGCGGCGGAAAAAGAAGAGTATGAGTTTTATCACCACCGGGCAACAGCGGAGTGGCTGGAAGCCCTGGCCCCGCTGGGAACGGATGAGCACAAGGAATTTCTGGAAACAGCCCCCTGGCTGATTGTCATATTTGTGCAGCGGTATGGCATACGCCCCGATGGCAGTCACCGCAAGCACTATTATGCGCTGGAATCGGTGGGAATCGCCACCGGAATGCTCATTACCGCTCTGCACCGCTGCGGCCTTGCCACCCTGACCCATACTCCCAGCCCCATGGGATTTCTGAATAAAATTCTGAAGCGACCGGCCAATGAAAAACCATTCTTAAATCTGGTGGCCGGTTATCCGGCGGAAGATGCCACTGTGCCGGAAATCCGCAAAAAAGAATTTCGTGAAATCGCCACATTTTTGGAATAAACCACTGTCAGCTCTTTGCAAGCGGATAAAGCAACTGGCAAAATTTATTATTTAATCTCTGCTTTTGGAATGATCTATCAAACCGGCGATAAAAATCTGAAAACCCTGTTCATTTCGGCTGGAAAAGGGGATGGCTTTAAAATGGATCAAAAGCCCGGTAAACCGGAAATTACATAAAAAAAATCCCGGAGACTGGCTGCCCCCGGGACTTACAGATTTTATATCTTCTCAGGCAATAGTAATATCTTTGTCCAGATAAACATCCTGAATGGTATTCAGCAAATTCACACCGTCTTTCATGGGGCGCTGAAAAGCTTTGCGGCCGCTGATCAGTCCCATGCCCCCGGCCCGTTTGTTAATCACAGCAGTGCGGACCGCCTGGGCCAGGTCGTTTTCCCCGGCAGAGGCGCCGCCGGAGTTAATCAGTCCGGCTCTGCCCATATAATTGTTGATTACCTGATAGCGGGTCAGGTCAATGG
>JBAPTX010000622.1:0-3664 GCA_049282375.1 Calditrichia bacterium | reverse complement strand
GAACTGTACCGTACTGTGCAGATTATCTCCCAGGAGCCCGGGGTGGAAATTATCCGCATCTATAATAAAAAAGGCGAAATCAAGTTTTCCACCAGTGAAGATGAAATCGGGCATATTGTGAATATGCAGGCCGAAGCCTGTTTTGCCTGCCACGAAGCCAACCAGCCTATTCAGTCCCTTCCCATCCGCAAAAAACAGCGTATTTACCATTCCGCGCAGGGATACCGGGTAATGGGGCTGATCAACCCCATCCGCAATGCACCGGAATGCACCAATAATGCCTGCCATGCTCATACGGCCGAGCAGACCATATTGGGTGTTCTCGATGTGCAGATGTCGCTGGACCAACTGGATGCTTCAGTCAGCAGAACCCGCACAATTACCCTTTTTTATGGAATCGGCATGGTGCTGCTGGCAATAATCGGCGTGGCCTTTGTGGTATATCTGCTGATTTACCGGCCCATAACCGAGCTGCAGGACGGCACCATGCGGCTGACGGTAGGCGATCTGGATTACCGGATTAAAACCCGGCGCAAAGACGAGCTGGGGCTTCTGGCCCGTTCTTTCAATAACATGGCGGAAAATTTGAAACATGCCTATCAGGAGCTGAAGGACTGGTCGGGCAACCTGGAAGTGCGCATTCAGGAAAAAACCGAAGAGCTGGAGCGTATCCACCGGGGAATGATGCAGGTGGAAAAAATGGCTTCACTGGGAAAGATGGCCGCCAGTGTTGCTCATGAATTAAACAACCCCCTGGCGGGTATCGTCAATTACTCCAAGCTGCTTCAGAAGAAAATTGTGCGGCAGCAGGGTAACGGAAACAGCACGGAAGTAGAAAAAGTTTTAAGGCAGCTTGAACTGATCCATAATGAATCCATGCGTTGCGGTAATATCGTCCGCAACCTGCTGGCATTTGCCCGCGATGATACGGCAAATTTTCAGCCCTGTTCAATGAAAGAAGTAATTGATCGCGCTATGCAGATTGTTGATCACCATATAGAACTGGCCGGCATCAATACCGAAATTAAAATTGAAGTCGAACAGGACATTATCACCTGCGACCGGGACCAGATAATGCAGGCGCTGATTGCTCTGCTGGTAAATGCGGTGGAGGCAATGAAAGAAGGCGGACACCTGGAGGTTGGCCTGACAAAGTCCCGGCAAAATCCGGGATATTTTCTGCTCTGGATAAAGGATACCGGCAGCGGTATTCAATCGGAAATTAAGGATCATATGTTCGAGCCGTTTTTCAGCACCAAAAAGGATAAAAAAGGAGTGGGGCTGGGGCTTGCCGTTGTTTACGGTATTATTCAAAGGCACCATGGCAGAATCTGGGCGGAATCGCAGGAAGAGGAAGGCACCACCTTTTTTATTGAACTGCCAGTAAATCAGAAAACAGAAACAGTGGAAGGCAGCAATCAGAATGAAGCCTTATAAAATTCTTATCGTTGATGACGAATTGTCGGTGCGGGACTCCCTGCAGGAATGGTTTCTGGAAGACGGCTTTCAGGTGAAAACTGCGGCCAGCGCGGAAGATGCATTAAACTTGATGCATGCTGGGCCGTATGATATTATTCTGCTGGATATAAAAATGCCTGGAATGGATGGTATAACCCTGCAGAAGAAAATCAAAGAAATTGATACCAATGCAATCATCATCATCATGACGGCTTATGCCTCAGTGGACACTGCTGTGGAAGCGCTGAAAATGGGCGCCTTTGACTATGTTACCAAACCATTTGATCCCGACGACCTTTCGCATCTGGTGGCAAATGCCTTAAAGCAGAAAGACCTGACCGAAGAAAATATTCAGTTGAAAAAACAGATCACCCAGCTTTCCGCCGTTGATGAATTCATCGGAGAAAGTGAGGAAATGAAGCGGCTGTTTGAAATGGTCAGTACCGTTTCTGAGACCGATTCCACAGTTTTGATCCGGGGAGAAAGCGGCACCGGTAAAGAGCTGATTGCCCGTGCCATTCACAGCCACAGCAAGCGGCGTTATTTCCCCATTGTGGCGGTAAATTGCGGTGCTATTCCGGAAACACTGCTGGAGAGTGAATTGTTTGGTCATGAAAAAGGTGCTTTTACCGGCGCCCAGTACCGTCGCAAGGGTAAAATAGAAATGGCGGACCGCGGCACTCTTTTTCTGGATGAAATCGGGGATATTACTTCCAAAATGCAGGTGGACCTGCTGCGGGTTCTGGAAAGCAAACGGATAACCCGGCTGGGCGGAAACGAAGAAATTCAGGTCGATTTCAGATTAATCTGCGCAACCAATAAAAATCTTGAAAAGCTTGTGGAGGAGGAGAAATTCCGGGAAGACCTCTATTACCGCATCAACGTATTTACCATACAGGTTCCGCCGCTGCGGGAAAGGCGTACGGATATTTTGCCGCTGGTCCGCTTTTTCATTCAAAAATATGCCCGATCCATGGGGAAGCCGGCAAAGAAAATTTCGCGGCAGTCGGAAGAGCTCTTGCTCAGCTATCACTGGCCGGGAAATGTGCGCGAACTGGAAAATGCAGTAGAACGGGCCATGGTCATCGGAAAAACCGGAGATATTGAAGTCCGGGACCTGCCCCTGCACTTGAACCATAATGAAGAGGGAAGGAGCGGGCAGCTTTCTCTGGAGGAAATGGAGAAAAATCATATTCGCCAGATTCTGGGGGACACCGGCGGCAACGTAACCCGGGCGGCTACCTTGCTTGGCATTGACCGGGTAACCCTCTATAATAAAATGAAACGATATGGTATTCGGCGTTAAGTGGCGCAGACAATCTACTTAGGATTCATCAATAACTGCTTCAGCGGGGAATGGCGGAAAATTGCAGGTGAACTTGCCCGTTCCCTTCCCTTCGAGTTCCGCCCGCTGCGCATTCAGCTCGATTTAAAATTAAGCTATTCTGAAGACCGCAATCAGTATCACTCCACTTTGATTCTTTCCCGTTTATTAGACCATCTGCCGCCGGACGGCTATAAAATTGTTGGCGTTACCGCAGTAGATATTTATGTACCGATTCTGACTTTTCTCTTCGGGGAGGCGCAATTCAAGGGGAACGGTGCTCTGGTTTCCACCCACCGGCTTTATCCGGAATTTTACGGGCTGCCCGTAAATCCCATATTACTGCACCAGCGGCTGCTGAAAGAAATTTTACATGAATTAGGGCATACACTGGGACTGGTACACTGCCCCAATTATGAGTGTGTGATGAAATCATCCACATATGTTGAAGATATTGATTTAAAAAAAACAGGGTTTTGCAGCAGTTGCAGGCAGGAAATGGCAATTGCAGGTTAAAAGCGATGCGGCCGGAGAGTAAATAAAAACCCCGGCTTGAAGCCGGGGCAATAAAAAAAAGAAAATGCCGGAATACCGCTATTTTTTCAGCAATTGATTTAAAAGCCGGCGGTATTCGTCTTTGCCGATAATTTTTTCCAGGTTAACTTCAACTTCGCCGCCGTCTGCCAGAGTCAATCCCACATCTTCCCGGAAATCCGCCGCCATACTTTGCTGCATCACCTTACGAACCATTCCGATTTTTTCCTTATAGTAAGCAAGCCCCAGAACCTGACTCCCGGAGGTATGTGCCAACCGGGCAAGGCCGCTTTGCTGAAGCCGGAATACAAAATCATATTCCGGGAAAAAATTGCCGCTGTCTTTCTG
>JBAPTX010000621.1:0-4281 GCA_049282375.1 Calditrichia bacterium | reverse complement strand
TAGTTGAACCCCGACTGGGCCGCTACAGCGGAGAAGATACGGGGGAAAGCCTGGAAAAGCTCGCCCCCAACGAAAAGAGAGGCCTCTGGTTTTCTCTGATTACCGTCTTATTTATCGTTGCCGTTATTTTGCTGGGGATTATTCCGGAAAATGGTTTTTTGCGCGCTGCGGAAGGCGGGGTTTTAAATTCACCTCTTATCAAAGGAGTCGTGGCATTTTTATTCCTGGTCGCCGGATTGACAGGACTGGCCTATGGTTTCGGCGCTGGAACTTTCTGCAGTGATGCCGATGTGATCAACAGCATGAGTAAGGCGATGAAAACACTTGGCCTTTATATTGTTATTGTCTTTTTTGCCGCCCAGTTTGTCGCCTATTTTAAATGGACTCATCTGGGTGTCATATTTGCCGTAAAAGGAGCGGATTTGCTGGCGGCTTCCGGTCTCGGCGTTATTCCACTTATGATCCTTTTTATTCTCCTATCCGCGACAATTAATATGTTAATGGGTAGCGCCTCCGCCAAATGGGCATTAATGGCACCAATTTTTATTCCAATGTTCATGTTACTGGGCTACTCACCGGAACTTACCCAGGTTGTTTACCGGATTGGGGATAGCGTCACCAATATCATTTCGCCTATGATGAGTTTCTTTGCACTGATTATTGCTTTTTTCCAAAAATATGAACCGGGCACAGGGATTGGAACTATCATTTCAACTATGTTGCCATATTCCTTTGTATTCTTTTTTATCTGGACAATTTTGCTGATTGTATGGCTGGTTACCGGACTGCCCTTGGGGCCCGATGCAGAGCTTTACTACGAATTAAAATAAATTGATGAGAGACAGGAAGGACAGACTTGAAGCAGATGCATATCATGGAAAAAGAAATTCACTTATCTGAAAAGTCTGCGTAGATCTGCCTGATACGCGTTCAATGCTGACGAATAGCGTTGAAGTTTTAAATTAATGAAAAACTACTATTTTAAAATGCCTCCACTTCCTGATCCTTATACTGCAACTGATATAAACGGTAATACAAACCCCGGTTTGCCAGCAGTTCCTGATGAGTACCCGTTTCATTAATCCGTCCATGGTGCATTACTACAATCTGATCCATGGATTGAATAGTAGAGAGCCGGTGGGCAATGACAATGGCAGTACGGTTCGCCAGCACAATTTTCAGCGCATTTTGAATCAATGCTTCCGATTCACTGTCAATGTTGGAAGTGGCTTCATCCAGTATCAATATTTCGGGATTATAAACCACCGCCCGGGCCAGAGCCAGTAACTGCCGCTGTCCCTGTGATAAATTGCTGCCTCTTTCGCGTATATGAGCCTGGTAATCCCCCGGCATATTTTGAATAAAACCGTCGGCATTCACCAGCCGTGCCGCTTCCTTTACCTCTTCTTCTGAAATCTGCGGATTATTCAGCCGGATATTTTCCAGCACGGTGCCGGAAAATAGAAAAATATCCTGCTGCACAACCGCCATTTTACTGCGCAGACTGTTCAGATCCCAGTCCCGCACATCAATCCCGTTAACCAGAATCGCCCCTTTTTGTATATCGTAAAACCGGCCGATCAGCCGGGTCAGGGTTGTTTTCCCGGCGCCGGTATGCCCCACAATGGCATACCGCTTTCCGGCAGGAATGAACAAGTCCACATTTTTGATCACTTCCTCTTCACCGTAGGCGAATGAAATGTCGCGGAACTGAATGCCATCTTTAATATGTGCAGAACGGAAACCCTTTTCTTGTGAAACAATGGCGGGTTTATTGTCCAGTAAATTAAAGATCCGCTCAGAAGCGGCAAAGGCGGACTGCAGGATATTAAATTTTTCCGAAAGGTCGCTGATAGGCCGGAAGAACATCTGGGCATATTGAATAAAGGCGATCAGGATACCGAAGGTCACCAGTTGGTTTTCCAGGTAAAACCCGCCGCGGTATATAATCAGCGCCAGCGCAACGGAGCTGAGCAGTTCCACTGCAGGATAAAAAATAGCATAGTAAAAAATGGTGCGGATGTAAGCGGCGGTATGCTGCCAGTTTATTTCACTGAAGGTATCATAATTCTTTCTCTGCCTGTTGTATAACTGAACAATGCTCATGCCGGAAATATGCTCCTGCAGGTAAGCATTGATCCGGGCAAGGTAAAAGCGGATCTGGCTGTAGGATTGCCGCACTTTATGACGGAATAAAAAGGAGATGACCAGCAGCAGCGGCACTACCGACAGGGTCCACAGCGCCAGCCGGGTGTGAATGGACACCATCATGACAATGATGCCCCCGATCAGCAGAATGTCACCGAAAATCATAACGATGCCCTGAGTGAAGACCTGATTCAGGGATTCCACATCAGAGGTGACGCGGGTCATCAGTCTCCCGATGGGGTTGCGGTCGAAAAACCGCTGGTGCAGGCCCTGCAGATGAGAGAACAGTTTCTGGCGCAGGTCAAGCATAATATTCTGCCCGATATACTGCGTCAGCATGATCTGGCCGTATTTAAACAGAAAACCGCCGATCAGTACGCCGAGATAAATCAGGGCAATATTGATCAGGCCGGGGTAATCTCCGGGGATAATGTACTTATCCACCGCCACTTTGGTTAAGTACGGTCCCAGAATTTCGAAGCCCATTCCCAGAATAATCATAATCACCGCCAGGGCAATCAGATGCCAGTAGGGTTTTCCATATCCCATCAGGCGGGAGAACAAGCGGGAGTCGTATATTTTTCCGGTTACTTTATCTTCGTCCATTCATCCAGTAATGTTTTAGGCAGTGAATATGATCGATCATTTCTGAAGAAATCGGGCAGAAGCCGCTCATCTATCTGCATAGCGGACACCGGCCGATCAGAATTTATGTGTTTTGCCGATTTCTAAAACACGGCTTTGAATATTTTTTTGTTTAACAGCATCCACAAACTTCTGCGGGTTCACATCAATGACTTCAAATGTTTTATAATGAATGGGAATGACCTCTTTGGGATGAAGGAACTCCGCCGCTTTTACGGCATCTTCTATGCCCATGGTAAAGTTATCGCCGATGGGCAGCAGGGCCAGATCAATCTCATTCATTTCCCCGATCAATTTCATATCATAAAAGAGTCCTGTATCACCGGGGTGATAAAAAAGTTTTCCGTCCATGGTTATCAAAAAACCGCAGGGATTGCCAGTGTATGTGCCGTCCGGGGCAGCGGAGCCGTGATGCGCAATAGTCAGTTTAACCCTACCGAATGGAAAATCGTGGGCGCCGCCGATGTGCATGGGATGAACTTCAGCCCCCTTGTCAGCGCAGTAATTGGCCAGCTCAAAAGGCGCAACTATAGGTGCATCGTTTGCTTTTGCGATTTGAAGGGCATCTCCCAGATGGTCTCCATGCCCGTGCGTCAGGAGAACAAAATCTACCTTAATATCTTCAGGCCGGGTTTCAGCTATCGGATTGTCCGAAAGAAAGGGATCGATAATCAGGCGTCCTTTTTCGCCCTTCAGATAAACTGCGGAATGTCCGAGATAAGTCAGTTCAGGCATAACTCCTCCTTCATTTTAGGTGTGTTAATATAATACCGGGGGGAAGGTTGCACAAGCAGCGGCGTCCGGCTTCCGGGAATGATCTGGGCTGAAACAAAAAAGGGGAACAAGCCGGTGTTCCCCTTATCATAAAACTTTGTTGATGCTGTTATAATTCCGGATAAACGCTGACCTGGCTGCGTTTCTTGTCTTTGCGTTCAAATTTTACATAACCATCGTTCATGGCAAATAATGTATCATCACTGCCGCGCTTAACGTTTTCTCCGGGATGGAATTTGGTACCGCGCTGCCGGACAATGATACTGCCGGCGGTGACGAATTCATTTCCGTATTTTTTAATACCCAATCGTTTGCTATGGCTTTCGCGGCCGTTCCGCGAACTACCTACACCTTTTTTATGAGCCATAATGTTCCTCCGAAATCAGTTTATGCAATGTTCTCAACTTTAATTTTTGTGTATTGCTGGCGGTGCCCGCGTTTAACTTTATACCCTTTGCGGCGTTTCTTTTTAAATACCAGGATTTTTTTATCGCGGTTGTGCTCCACTACAGTCGCAGTAACCTTGGCACCGTCCACCAGCGGTTTTCCGACTTTTACGTCTTTACCGTCATTCATCAGTAATATGCGGTCGAATTCCACTTTATCGCCGACTTCTTTTTTCATGAAAGGAATTTTGATAACGCTGTCTTTTTCGATCCGAAATTGTTTTCCGGCGATTTCCAAAATCGCAAACATCTGTCCATACTCCTTAAT
>JBAPTX010000620.1:0-2571 GCA_049282375.1 Calditrichia bacterium | reverse complement strand
ATATTTCATCTATTCGATCTTTTAAATCCGGATTTTTCCCAGCAGAAAACCGCCGGCAGCAACCAGAATCAGGCTGCCCCACCATAGAAACGCATACCCCTGTAAATAGGTATTCAGCAATATACCTGAAGAGGAAGGCTGTGACGTGCGGGTGAATTGCTCCGGTCTTTGTGAATCGGGAGAGGTGTTGGCCTCCGTGCGCTGATACCCTGATTCATTGGTGCGTCTTAGCTGTTGCCGCATTTGACAATTTTTATTTCCACTACGCCAGCGGTGGTATAAACAGGTGTAGCGGGATTCCAGATTCAGCGGAAAAAATGATACTGCCCCTGCCCCTCCGATCAGCAGCATCAGAAAAATCCAGGGAACTGATTTTTTATCTAATTTTTTTTTCACTTTAAATTGCCCGTTTCTCATTTAAATGGTTTTAACAATAAAGAATCATGCCAAAATCAGGGAATGAACTGCGGTAAAGAAAAAACAAGATTCATTTGCCTGTTTCTTATGAATTTATATTTTTGAAGAATTTTAAAAGAAGATATTGGCCATTCCTGCTGCTGTGGGAGTGTTGTAGAATATTCTACATTTTGAGTAAAGAATAATCTACAATTCTCCAAAGCCGGTAATTAAAACAATCGGGAACTCTAAAAAACAAAGCATGTTGAAGCCTTGTTTTAGGGTCGTATATTATGCAGCCCGTATTCAGGGTTTGAAGCAGTTCTGGTAATCAAATCTGAAATGGAATTTATGCAAATATGTTTTACAACCGGCGCTGAATTAAGAGCGCTATTTTTCAATTATCATAAAGGAAGCAGATGAACAATTTTAGAATAATCGGTGTTGAAGATCCCATTTTAACAGCAATAGAAGAAATGGGATTTAAAAATCCAATGCCGGTACAGCAGGAAGTTTTACCGCAGATATTCAACAACCCCGGGCAGGATATAATTGCCCTTGCACAAACCGGAACCGGAAAAACGGCAGCATTCGGAATCCCCTTAATTCAGAATACAGATCCGGCGCTGAAAACACCCCAGTACTTGATTTTAAGCCCCACCCGAGAGCTTTGTTTGCAAATAACCGATGACCTGAACAGCTTTGCAAAATACAAGGATAAGATTAAGATCGCTGCTGTGTTTGGCGGCGCCAGCATTGACTTGCAGATAAAGGCAATAAAAAACGGTGCACAGATCATCTCCGCCACGCCCGGCCGTTTGCTGGACCTGATAAATCGCAGAAAGGTAGATCTTTCCCAAATCCGGACAGTGGTTTTGGATGAGGCTGATGAGATGCTCAATATGGGATTTCGTGAAGAACTGGAAGCGATTTTGGAAAAAACGCCGGCAGATAAAAACATGCTGCTTTTTTCCGCGACAATGCCCCGCGATGTTCGCACGATGGCAAACCGCTTTATGAAGAAACCCTTTGAAATTGTTATCGGGAAACGAAATGCCGGCGCTGAAAATGTGACCCACCAGTGCTACATGGTACATGCAAAAGACCGGTATTTGGCACTTAAACGAATTGTTGATTTTCATCCGGATATTTACGGCATTGTATTCTGCCGGACTCGTCGGGAGACGCAGGAAGTGGCAGATAAACTTGTTCAGGACGGATACAATGCGGATGCGCTGCACGGCGACTTGTCCCAGGCACAGCGGGATGCGGTAATGAATAAATTCAGAATTAAACATCTGACTCTGTTAGTGGCAACAGATGTGGCGGCGCGCGGATTGGATGTGGAATACCTGACGCATATTATTAACTATAATTTACCGGATGATCCGCAGGTTTACACCCACCGCAGCGGCAGAACAGGCAGAGCCGGCCGAGCGGGCACTTCCATCGTAATTGCCAATCTGAAAGAAAAAAGCCGTCTGCGCCAGATTGAAAAGCAACTGAACAAAACTTTCGAATATCCTCCCATCCCCGGCGGGCGGGAAATCTGCGAGAAGCAATTATTCCACCAGATTGACCGCATGGAAAAAGTAGATGTAGCTCACGCTCAGATCGAATCCTTTCTGCCGCAGATATTTAAAAAACTGGAATGGCTGGACCGGGAAGAATTGATTAAAAAGTTTGTGTCCCTTGAATTTAACCGCTTTCTGGATTATTACAAAAATACACCGGACCTTACAGCTCCCACTACCGGAAAAAAGGGGAAACGCAATGACCGTCCTTCCGTCTACTCCCGTTTTTTTCTGAACCTGGGGAAAAAGGATGGCATCAGACCCGCAACCTTGATAGGCATGATTAATGATTTTACCGGCACCCGCGACATCGGGCTGGGAAATATCGAAATAATGGACAATTTTTCATTTTTTGAAGCGGATGACTACTACTCCGGATTACTGATGAAATCATTTAAAGACAAAAAGTTCGGAAAGCAAAAAGTCTATCTGGATCCCGCTGAAGAACAAAGCTTCAGCAAACGGAAAATTAAATCAGGTAAGAAACGCCGCAATAAATCTGTAAAGAAATTTTAATAAGCAGTTATTTATAACATTGTTTAGATAAGTTTTAAATTCGGCGCCAACACTGAAAATGCGATCATCCGGAAGAAGGAAAGGC
>JBAPTX010000619.1:0-2151 GCA_049282375.1 Calditrichia bacterium | reverse complement strand
ATCCCCATCGGGGAAAAAATCTGCATCATCGGAGTGGAATCTGAAGAAAGGTCAAGTTCGACTTCCCGGTCATTTAATTCACCATTCAGCAGTTTCTGCCGAAGCCGTTCGCGGGTTTTTTCCTGCCGTTCTTCAGCACTTTCCATTGCACCTTCCGCCTGGTGAAAATCAGGGCCTCCGGAGGTTTTTTTTATCCGGGGCAACAATTTGTCGAGAATCCGCTCCCGGGCCATTTCGCGGGCTTTGTCCTGAACGGCGCGGGTTTTTTCTTCCCGGACCATATTTACACTGATATCCACCAGGTCTCGGATCATGCTTTCCACATCGCGGCCCACGTAACCCACTTCGGTAAACTTTGAAGCTTCCACTTTAATAAAGGGGGCACCGGCCAATTTGGCGAGACGACGGCTGATCTCTGTTTTGCCCACACCGGTCGGCCCGATTAAAATAATATTATTGGGCATAATTTCGTCACGCAGCTCAGAGGTTACCTGCTGACGACGCCAGCGGTTGCGCAAGGCAATGGCCACCATTCGTTTGGCTGCATCCTGCCCGATTATGTATTTATCCAGTTCATAAACAATTTGGCGGGGGGTCAAATCTTTTTCAATGTATTGCATTTATTCTCCTCATCTCACTTTTCCGATAATCCTTCCGGGAACAACTAAACTTATCCGGTCCGGGAAGAATTTCAGATTTTCCTGCTTAAGCCCATTTGTTTTTTATATATATCTACTTCAGGACTTCCACTGATATACTGTCATTGGTATATATGCAGATATCCGAAGCGATTTTCAGGGCGGTCTTTGCAATTTCTTCACCGCTCAGCGATGTATATTCCCGCAGGGCCCGGGCGGCGGCCAGGGCATAAGGCCCGCCGGAACCGATTGCCACAATTTTATCGTCCGGTTCAACCACATCGCCGGTGCCGGAGATAATCAGCGCGGTGGATTGGTCCACAACCGCAAGCATGGCTTCCAGCCGGCGCAAGTATTTATCCGTGCGCCATTCCTTTGCCATTTCTACCGCTGAACGGGTCAAATTTCCGGAATAGCTTTGCAGTTTTTCTTCGAATTTTTCAAATAGGGTAAAGGCATCTGCGGCAGCGCCGGCAAACCCTGCCAGAATCTGATCATTGTACAACCGCCGGATTTTCCGGCTGCTGTGCTTCATCACGGTATTGCCTAACGTGACCTGGCCGTCACCGGCAACGGCAGCCTGGCCGTTGTGCACGATACCGAGAATTGTTGTACTGCGAATTTCCAGTTTTCCCAAAATCTTTTCCTGATTTTAAAGTGAACAGTATTTTCAAAAACCAATTTTTAAAATACGGATTTTAAATCCTGAAACCAAACGGCTGCAAAGATCGGGGAAGGATGAAAAGGTCGAAAAGAGTTATATTCGCCGGCGCAGGCGGGCAATGGGGATATCCAGTTGTTCGCGATATTTTGCAACAGTTCTGCGGGCAATGGGGATTCCCTGTTTTTTGAGAAGTTCTGCCAGCTTATCATCGCTGTACGGCTTATTTGCATTTTCCTGTTCAATAATCTGCTTTAATTTTTCTTTAATCCGCAAAGTGGATATTTCTTCGCCGGTATCGGTTTCCATTCCTTCATTAAAAAAGTATTTCAGTTCAAAAACGCCGTAATCGGTCTGAACATACTTGCCATTGACCACCCGGCTGACCGTTGAAATGTCCATTTCAATTTCTTCAGCCACATCTTTCATTATCATCGGCTTTATAAATTCCGGCCCTTTTTCAAAAAAATCAGTCTGCAATTCCACAATGGCATGCATGGTTTTAAGCATGGTTATCCGGCGCTGCTGAATGGCATTGATGAACCAGCGGGCACTTTCCACTTTTTTCCGCAAAAACTGGCGCACATCCTTATCCAGTTTCCTTGCCTGACGTAATAATTTTTTATAATGAGGACTCAACTGCAATCCCGGCATATTCCATTCATTTAACGAAATTACCAGTTCATCATCCACTTTTTCGACAATAAAATCGGGAATAATGTAGTTCTGACGTGAATCCCAGAATCCTTCTCCGGGTTTTGGATTCAGTTTACTGACGATGGGCAGTGCATCTTTAATTTCCTCCAGGGAAGCACCCACAATTTCCCCAACTTTTTCGTAGCGCTTGTTAAC
>JBAPTX010000618.1:0-2843 GCA_049282375.1 Calditrichia bacterium | reverse complement strand
TTTTATTCAAAATCCTTATCCAGAAAATCACGCATTTTAAGGTCAAGTAAATGACGCCGTTCCTGCTGTCTGATTCTTTCCCGCAGCCGTTTGTTAAATTCATGCGGGGTGTTATGCCCGTAGATTTTCATTAACTGGTTCAGGGCAATACTTTCAGAAATTACGGTAATATTTTTACCGGGATTAATCGGCAGCACAATCAGCGGTATATCAACGCCCAGAATATTGGTGGATCGTTCATCCAACCCCGTACGGTCATAATCCATCTGCGGGTCAAAATCAACCAATTGCACTTCTACTTCCACCCGCTTATGCACCCGTACCGCCCGGATGCCGAATATACTGCGGATATCAATAAGCCCCAATCCCCGCACTTCCAAATGACCGTCAGAAAGGCCCCGCCCTTCCCCCATCAGGATTTCTTCGGCCTTTTTTGTAATAATAACCACATCGTCGGCAACAAGACGGTGTCCCCTTTCCACCAAATCAAGGGATATTTCGCTTTTTCCAATTCCGCTACGCCCGGTAAACAGCAGTCCGATGCCATACACATCCACCAGGGTACCGTGTTTACTAATTCTGGGGGCGAACTCGTGATTAAGATAATCACTGAGATAATGAACAAAGACAGTGGTGGCAAAACGGGTCCGCAGAACACAGATCTGCCGGCGGGTTGCAATGGACAGCAGTTCCGGCGGCACTTCGTTATTATCTGTAACAATCAGGCAGGGAATTTCAAAGTTAAGGACATTCTCCAGGCTTTCCCGGCGCTCGGGTTCATTTATTTTATTGAGATATCGTATTTCAGTGTTGCCCAATATCTGCAAACGGTTAAAGGTGAACAAATCCAGAAAACCGGCAAGAGCCAATCCCGGCCGGTGCAGCTCCGCGGTGGGAATAACCCGTTCCAGACCGGCATCAGAATTCAGTAGCTGCAGTTTCAGCTTTTTTTGATTGGCATTCAAAAATTCCCGCACTGTTAAAGTTTCATTGAGCATTTCAGATCCCTTGTTTATACACGTTAAATTACGAATTTGCCCCTGGTATTCAAACTTATTTAACCGTTTTGTCACTCTGCTTTACTCCGGTTTTCCAGGTTTTACATCAAAACTGAATTATTAGCGGCCGGCCAATGGAATAGACTGTTCAATCTGCTTTTTTTAACCATATTAATTTTTATTAATGAGTGCATGTTCGGTTGAGGTTCATGAATAATCCGGATTAAAAAAAATCCCGCCGGCAGCGGCGGGATTAAATCATTTTCCTTTTTATTGAAAATCAGGCGCTAACGGCCTTTTCCTTCTGTGAACTGCGGTTTTTTTCTTTATACCGTTTAAGCTGTCTTTCCGCTTTATCCAGCGCAAGATCAAAGGATTTGCGGATGTCATCGGTTATTTCTTTTACCACTATCTGCTTGCCATTTACCTTAATTCTGAATTCGCAATAACGGGTAATCTTTTCCCAGCCCAGCACAACTTCCAAATCCAGAATCTCGCCATAAAACCGGTTCAATCGTTGAACCTTATCTTCGACGTACATTTTTAAATCTTCCTGAATCCTGAAATGACGTGCAGTGATGGTTAATTCCATGAAAACCTCCTTATAAGTTAAGGTATTTAGTGCAGCAAGGTATTTTTGTTTATTACCATCCTTTCTTTACCAGCCAAATTCCTGTCAATAAAAATTATGAATCCCTTTTGGAACGGGGATGTGACTGTTCATAAACATTTTTGAGCCGTTCCAGGCTGACATGTGTATAAATCTGGGTGCTGGAAAGGCTCTCGTGGCCCAGCAATTCCTTAACCACCAGCAAATCGGCACCGTGATCCAAAAGATGGGTCGCAAATGTATGCCTTAAAACATGCGGGCTTAAATGATGCTGTTCAGACACTTTACTTAAATAAGTTTTCACCATTTTCTGCACAGCTAACGGGTACAGTGGTTTCCCTTTTTTGTTAACAAAGACGATGTCGGGATTTTTAAATTGTGGAACGGTTTCATTTCTTTTATCTAAATAATTTTTCAGCGCACCCTTTGCCATCTCACCGAGCGGCACAATCCGTTCCCGTTTTCGTTTCCCGAGAACAATTATGAAATTCCGGGCCAGGAAAATTTGTTTCATGCGCAGATGTATCAGTTCGCTAAGACGAATTCCGCAGCCGTAAAACAGTTCTAAAATGGCGCGGTCCCGGATCCCCTCAAAAGTATTTTCATCCGGCAACTCCATTACACGGCGGGCTTCTTTTTCATTTAATATTACCGGTAATGGTTTATCCAGTTTTGGTGCGGTCAGGCCGTAGGCCGGATTTTTTTTGATAAGCTTACGTCGCTGCAGATATTTGAAGAAAGATTTTATAGCGGAAAGTTTTCGGGCAATGCTTCTTTTTTGCAGGCCTTCCATATAAAGATGATCGACAAATTCGCGGATATGATTACCTTCAATCCGGGCAGGGGGAACATTTTTTTGAAAGAATTCCGATTCTAAATACTGGATAAATTGAGAAATATCGTTGCGGTAGGATAGAACCGTATGGGCGGAATACAGCCGTTCGCTTTTCAAATAATCCAGAAAATTGGTCAGCAGAACCTGCATTAACTTTGAGTTGCTTCTACCTTTTTGTACTTACAGTTTGGGCACTGCAGATAATTCCCCTCTTTTTTACTGCTCTTTTCCACCATATAATCATTGCCGCACTGAGGGCATTTGGTGTTCACCGGTTTATTCCACATGGCAAACTTACATTCCGGATATTTACTGCAGGAATAAAATATTTTACCTTTTTTGGACTGCCGCTGCACTATTTGTCCTGTGCAGCCCTCTTCCGGACAGGCTACACCGGTAG
>JBAPTX010000617.1:0-5390 GCA_049282375.1 Calditrichia bacterium | reverse complement strand
GAATCCCTTCGATGTAAAAGATGTATTTATGCAGAAGGAAAACGGACTGATCTACCTGCGATTCAGTTTCCATGAACCCTTGACAAGCTTTTCCGGTTTCAGGCTGAATGTGTACCTGGATACTGATAATGTGCCTTACAGCGGACTGAATATTGCCGGTATCGGAACCGATTACCTGCTGCTGGTGGGGGATCTGGGTTCAGGGTTTACCGGCTATTTACTGAAATGGAATCCAATGTTGCTTGACTTCGAGTTTGTCGGGCTTGCCTCCTATTTCAATTCGGATCCTTCCGCGGCTCAAATCACCATCGGGCTGAATAATGCGCTGCTCTCCAATCCGCCCAAAATCAGTATTTATGCAAATGCTTTCAACAGCCAGGATCTGGTCAACACCATTGATTATCTGCCCGGATACAATCTGGGTTTCCTTTCGGCAGCTTTCAGTGATACGGAATTTGTGCAGATAACCCCGCTTTTTTATTTTGCTACACCCGATTCCCTGGCAAAATTCAGGGTCACTATCGATCCGCAGGGGATCCCGCCCGGTGTTTACCGGTCCGGAATTACCGTTTATAAAACCGGTATAAATGCAATGGAAAGCCGCTTTATTCCCATAAACCTGACCGTTACAACCGGGCTGGAGGATGAAACGGCCGCGTTACCAAAGCGGTTCACAGTGGCACAGAATTATCCCAATCCGTTTAATTCCGCTACACGAATTGAATATGAGCTGCCGCAATCTGCTGAAGTGGTTATTACGTTGTACAATATTTTGGGGGAAAGGGTAGGGGAGCTCTATCGGGACAGAAAGCCGGCCGGCAGCCACAGTTACTTGTTTGATGCGGCTGAGTTATCCAGCGGCGTCTATTTTTATAAGGTAGAAGCGGGACAGCACACAGCGGTGCGCAAGCTGATGCTGCTGAAGTAACGAGAATCTTCGGGTCTATTTCCAATAAAAGGGGATCGATTTCAAAAGGGAATTTTACTTGAAGAAGAGAAGTTAAATATGAATCCGGTCTTCAGGTCAGAAATGCTGGTGAAAACATTTCTGTAAATTCAGCTTATCCTGTCCAAAATGTTGCATATTCAGATCATTTTGTTTTTACCAGTACCTCTGCCATTACCGGCAGATGATCGGAGGGATACAACCCCTTCTGCCGGTCCGGCAAAATTTGGTGGCGCAGCACCTGGATATACCGGTTGATGAAAATATAATCGATGCGCGGGCGCTCCTTTACCGTATCAAATCCATGAAAAGTCCACAACGGTCCCTCCGGGGGAATCCGGCTGGCATAATAAGCGTCTTTCAGGTGAATACCGCCTGAAATTGAGTCCGGCGCCGCGGTAATGATTTGATAAGGCGGGCTGCCTTCCACTGCATTAAAGTCTCCGCTGACAATAACAGGCTGCCCGGCGGCAATTTCCCCGATTTTTTTCAGCAACAGGCCGGCGCTCATTCTGCGGGCTTCCGCTCCGGCATGATCAAAATGGGTATTGAAGAAATAAAAAATAGTGCCGACAAATTTATCCCTGAATTTGCCCCAGGTGACGATTCGCGGAAAAGCGGCATCCCAACCCGCAGAACCGGGCTTCTGCGGGGTTGCCGACAGCCAGAAAGTATGGTGTTCCAGCAGCTTTAAACGGTCCCGGCGGTAAAAGACAGGGCTGAATTCGCCCCCGGTTTTGCCGTCAGCGCGCCCCACACCGAACCAGTCGTATTCCGGAAGCCTTTTCTGCAAATCCTCTATCTGCGAATATTGTGCTTCCTGCAACCCGGAAATATCTGCCCGGTGCCTGTTCAGCATGGCGGCCGCCATTTCCTTCCGGCGGCTCCAGGCATTTTCTCCGTCCGCTTCGGTGGCATACCGGATATTAAACGTCATTACCCGCAGAACCCTTCCGGCCGGGTTCGTCTCCTGCATATCTTTCGCGGCGGTTTTCTGAAATTTACCGGTGGTAAACCGCCCGCTGATTATCGTCATCAGAACCAACGTGGCAATTAAACTGATCTTCATTTTCCCTGTTGACCTTTTTTATTCATTTAAAATTTACTCAGCAGCGCCGGAGAAGTGAATGGAAATATGGGAGTGCCCCCATTTATCCCCCAGTTCCAGAAATTCCAGTTTCAGGTATTTATAGCTACCGCCGGCTGGCCGGAAGATTTTCTGTTCATTTTTTCCGCTTTCCCCTTTTTCCAGCAGTTCCCAACTTTTACCGGCCGGTGCCCCCATCAGCCTCCATTTTATATTTTGGGCAATTTCCCACTCCAGACGGATGAGGTCCGGTGCAACTGTTCTGTCAAATTCAATTTCCAGCCATTGTTCGCGGCCGCGGTTTTGCAGCCAGCGGCTGTCCAGCCAGTCTTTTCCTATTGTTAAAATCTGGCCCTGAGACATCTCCACCCCGGAAATATAAAGGGGCGGTTCCTCCAGGCGGCGCTGCAGTTCCTGCCGCCTGGCATCGCTGCCCATCCAGGCAACGAGCAGATTTCCCAGCAGCCGTTCCGCCACCGGATCGTAGCGGCGGGCAAATAAAGCCGTTTCCTGACGGTTCCTCAGCAACCGCCCTCTTAACTGAACACGGGAAACAATGACCCATCCTTTTCCCACCGGAATTTCCAGCACCGCCGCAACCAGCAGATGCAGGTGGCAGGCGGCCAGCCGTCCGAAACGGCGGGAGGGCTGCAGGTTGTGGCGGCTGACCATCTCGCCGCCCAGGCCGCCGTTAAAAAAGTGCAGGTGTTCCGCTTTAATTCCCTGCCAAAGCGGATGGTCCCTATTTTCAGGAAATACCACAGAATCATATCCGCCGCGATCCGGGTCGTCCCGCTGCTGCACCTGCAGCGCCAGATCCGGTAAAACCGGCAGCCGTGCAGAACCGGTAATCCCGAATTCCGGCTCCTGCAATATCAGGATTCCGCCGCTCTCCACAAAGCGCCCGATTGTTTCCAGACAGGATTGATATTCTTCATCCATGCCGCCGGCGTTTACAAATAGCAGTTCACAATCTGCCAGGGAATCCTGCAATGTTTTAAATGGTATTTTTTTTTCGTTGAAAAGAGCGGCCATTTCTCCCATTGGATCATGCAGTGCAATGGCAGGCAGGGTTTCTGCGGGCAGCTCTGGCGGCGGAAAAACAAAAGCTGTTTTTTGACTCAGGGCAAGCGTCTTCTCATTTTCATCCCGCAGAACCGCTTTTAATACAGCTTGACCCGGCTGTTTGGGAAAACGGAGGGAAAAAGTTTCCCGGCGGTGTTCTCCAGCCGCCAGCCGGATACCGGATTTGGTTTCGAAAATCGTCTCTCCCCATTGCAGTTGAAGACTGACTCCGGCCTCCCGCTCAGTATCATTAAACAGCCAGCAGCCGATCTCCCGCTGTTCGCTGGTCAGAAAATGACGGTCCCACAGCTCCAGGCTCAGGCCGAGCGGCGCAAAGGCATTGCGAAGCGCTTCCAGTACAGGCTTTGGCCGCAGTTCAGCCAATTCACCGAAAAACCAGTTGGCCGTGGCGCCTCTGCGGGCACTCAGATATACAAAGGGCATAATTCCGTCCAGGTTCTGCCGCCGCCAAAATTCGGTCAATTCACTGATTAAAAAACACTGATGCTGGAGCAATTCCTCCGTGGAAGGATTCTCTTTCCCCAGCCAGCGGGCCACCACTTCCTGTGTCAGTGGAGTGGGACGCCCGGCGTCATCCAGCCACCACCAGCAGTATTCGTTTACCACTGCGGGTTTTTTGCCGCCGCCCAGTTGAATAGCCGGGCGGGAATAGCCGAAAGGACGATCGGTGAGCACCGGCCCCAGGGAATAGATGTAGGGATGGTCTTCCGGGAAATCCACCGTCTCCCATGGCCGGGTGGGATCCATCTTCTTCAGTTGGGGGATCAGTCCACCGGTAATAAATTCATCCTGCGATTCATTCAGTGCATCCCAGATGATAATGGAAGGATGATGGCCGTTTTCGCGAATCCAGGCGGTCAGTTCCTTCTCTATCTGCTCCCTGCTGCCGGTAGTGGTCCAGAACATCCATTCATCCTGCAGCAGGATGCCATGCTCATCGGCCGCATCATACCAGCGGTTGTAAGCATGCCCCAGATGAAAGCGGAAAAACTTCATATTGTGTTGCCGCGGGATCTCCACCAGCGCTTTTTTGATCCATTCCGTCTGCCAGGGGAGCGTCCCGCGGGTGTCATCGGACAGCAGACGGTGAAAGGGAATATTGCCGCCCAGCAGCACCCGGCGCTGCCCGTTCAGATAAAACCGGCCGTTGCGGATTTCAAACTGCCGCATCCCGAAGGGCAGTGTATGCAAGTGGGCGGTCCTTTCGCCGCAGCGCAGCTCGCATTCCAGAACATACAGGAAAGGGTCTTCCGGGGACCACAGGCGGAACTCCGGTATTTTCAATTCTGCATCAGTTTCGCCGTTGAAATCAGGGGCCAGTTGCTGCTGCAGTCCGGCAACCGGTTCCCGGCTGTTTTTTTCATGGATCCGGAAATGCAGGGCCAGTGGCTCTCCGGTGCCGAATGAGCCCACCTGGGAGGTCAGGCGGACGGTGCCGGTTTCGATATCGGGAATGATGCGGGTCCAGTGCAGGCGGGCGCCCTGGTAAATATGAACCCATAGATCACCCCAGATGCCGGGAATCCAGGAAAGTTTTTCAAAATCGTTTCCCACCGCGCTGTGCGGCGGCAGGGTGTGTTTTTGTCCCACCCGGATTCGCAGTTCATTTTGTCCCGGACGGGCAAAACCGGTCAGATCGGATTCCTGGCTGGTGTAGCATGGAATATCCCCCCCGATTTTTTGATGGTTCAGCCAGATTTCCGTGCCGAACATGACCTGCTCCAGTTGGAGTACAACCCGTTGCCCGGGCTGCAGAGGCGGCAGTTGAATAATCTGCCGGTACCAGAAATAATCGTACTGCGGCCAGTCGGGAAAGGCAACATCCACCAGTGCCGGCACCGGAATTTCATCCGGAAAGTGATCCGGCTGACGGGTGCCGGCAGCGATTTGCCAGGTGCCGTTTAAACCTATTTTTTGATAGCTCATATTTTCCTGTTCCAAAATTTTGCGGGATGAAGGTGTGTCCTGCTTTTTATAACAAATTTCCCGCAGTGGAAATCAAGATAAGTTAAAAATAGCGGATCTTCCAGAGGAAATAGGAGCCCCGGATTGGCCGGAACCATTCATATTCTCGGGTTGAGAAATAAATTTGGAATGAAAATTAGGGTATTTCCACCGGTCCCTCTTTAACACCGCTCAGGATGATTGACTTTGTCAAGCCAAAGAACTCGAACAGTTTCAACATTCTTCGAGACAGCCCTATCATAGCGGTGCGCTGAGGCGGAACGAATTTATGGCGCATATGGCCGGTATTCTTCTTCAGGAATAAAA
>JBAPTX010000616.1:0-6470 GCA_049282375.1 Calditrichia bacterium | reverse complement strand
TATGATAAGACCCCATATGCATTATGAACCACTTTCCCTTCATCCGTTTTACCCAGCCCCTCAAGAATTAAAATAGTTTTATCCAGCTTCCAATGTAAATTTTCCTCCACATTCGAATAGGCTTTTTCGCCACCTGGCGTCATTCTCCAGCCGCGGCCTTCCCATTCGCCTGCCATTACCGACACTTGGGACATGGCGTCTTTTACATCCGCACTGACATCCGGCATTTGTCCAAAAATATTTGATATATATAAAAGGATAAAAATAAATATACCCGTAGAGATTTTCATTTTAACCTCTCTGTTTAAATTAGAAATGGGTTAATTAATTAGGAAAAAGATTGATGCCGGAGCAGAGCTAACGGCCTGATTTTAAACCGGCTCCATATAAAAAAATTTTTTAAAAAAGTCCCGGAAGGAAAAGCTTTATCAATTCCAGTCCGGGAGGAACACAACACCCTTATTCTGCTTTCACCTTTTTTATTTCTTCAGTTAACTTCGGCAGCACTTCAAAAACATCACCCAAAATCCCGTAATCAGCAATTTTAAAAATAGGGGCATCGGGGTCTTTGTTGATGGCCACAATGGTTTTGGAAGTGGACATGCCTGCCTGGTGCTGAATGGCACCGGAGATACCGCAGGCCACATACAGATTGGGAGAAACTGTTTTTCCGGTTTGCCCCACCTGCTCGGCATGGTCGCGCCAGCCGGCATCTACTACCGCCCGGGAAGCGCCGGTCGCGGCATTCAGACTCCCGGCCAGTTCTTCAATTAAATGCCAGTTTTCCGGCCCTTTCATTCCCCGTCCGCCGCTGACGATGATTTCCGCTTCGGCAACATCCAGTTTACCGCCGGATTCCACCAACTCTTCTTCCACAACCGCACGGGGCTGTGGTATTTCCACCGAAAGGGCTTCCACCTGCGTATCGGTTTCATTTTCTTCAGCCGGAAACGTATTGGGCCGCACCGTTATCAGGCGGTACTCCGATTTCAGAGAAATGGTTGCCTGCAGTTTACCGGCAAGCATTGGCCGCAAAAAACCGGGCTGCCCGCCCGCCGTATCGATCCCGATAACATCCTGTGCCAGCGCACTGTTCAGGCGGAAAGCCGCCCGCGGCATCACATCCTTGCCCATGGCAGTGGCCCCCATCAGAATATAACGGCTGTCCGTCTGCTCCGCCGCCTGTGCAATAATGGAGGCAAATACGTCCGGGCTGAATTTTTCCAGCTCCGGCTGATCTACTACAAACGCTTTGCTTATACCGTATTTACCGGCCTGAGAAGCCAGATTTTCTATGTCGCTCCCCACCAGCAGGGCGGCCACATCGCCTCCGCTTTCAGAAGCAATGCGCCGGGCGGCTGCTGCAGCTTCATATGATACTTTTTTTATTTTATGACTGCGGATTTCAAATACGACTAAAATGTTGTCTGCCATTTATTATCTCCCTTAATATTGCATCACACTAAAAATTTTCAGCTTGAAAGAATCGGTTTTCCAGTCCGGCTCAAATGCTGTTGATCCGGCAACTACCCGGCGTGTTCAAATTTCTCAGATCACTTTGGCCTCTTCATGCAGCAGCCTCACCAGTTCGGGGACTGCCCCGGCGCCTTCACCCACTATTTTACCGGGCTGTTTTTCCGGCGGTGTCTGCAGAGATTCGACGGAAAGCTGCTCCTCCCCAAGGTTTGCTTCGGCTGTATCGATTGCGATTTTCTTGGCTTTCATGATTCCTTTTAAAGAGCGGTAGCGGGGTTCATTCATCCCTTTTTGGGCTGCAACAACTGCCGGCAGGGAAAAGGACAACCGTTCTTTACCGCCTTCAATCTCCCGTTCTGCGCTGGCTTTGCCGTCCTCAATTTCCAGTTTTACCACCACCGTAGCGCAGGGCAGGTCCAGCGCTTCCGCCACCATCTGCGGCACCTGCGATTGATCATCATCAATTGCCTGCTTTCCGAACAGGATCAAATCAAAATTTTTATTCCGAAGCGTTTCTGCAAGAGCTTTGGCAGTAATCAGCGGGTCTGCGGGATTTTCAGCTGCATTTATTCGAATGGCTTTGTGGGCACCCATGGCCAGTGCTGCCCGGATGGTGGCTTCAATATCTGCGGGGCCTAATGAAACTACCGTCACTTCCCCGCCTTTCTTTTCGGTCAGTTGCAGTGCTTCTTCCACAGCAAATTCGTCATAAGGATTCAGTATCCATTTTACCCCCGCAGGATCGATATTCTTACCGTCTCCGGCAATTTTGGGGCGTGTTTCGGTATCGGGTACTTGTTTAATACATACAGCTATTTCCACACTGATCCTCCTTTTTTAATCTCCAAAAAATCCAGGTAACATTTAATGTTTTGCGCATTTGCGCCGGAATGGAGAAATAATAACAATCTTGCCCAGGTAAAGCAAATATTCTTTGGGCCGGTTAAATTTCGGGCCATGAAAAATCTTACCATTAATACTACTTTGATACTACCGTTTTTTTCTGCCTTTGTAACCGGCGGAACGAATCTGTATATTTAATGCTTTTCGGGAAACCGGAGCTGCTGAAATAAAATCGTATAAAACGGCACCGGGAAAATGAATTGTGCCTTGACAAACCGGGAGCCCGCTGTTAAATTCCCCGGCTGTTAAATGATATATTCAAAAAAATGTTTGTTGATTTTAGGAGGATGATACATTGAGAACCGATTATACCACACCGGATGAACTTCTGGCTCAGCGGAAATGGTTTGTGGTGGATGCGCAGGAGCATGTACTTGGACGGCTGGCTTCCCATATTGCAAGTATTTTGCGGGGTAAACATAAGCCGAACTTCGCTCCCCATCAGGATACCGGCGATTTTGTGGTGGTGGTAAATGCTGAAAAGATTCAGGTTACCGGGCGCAAAGCAGATCAGATGTTTTATTTCCGCCATTCCGGATATCCCGGCGGGGAAAAGATGGTTCCTTACCGCCGCATGCTGGAGAAACATCCCGAACGCATCATTGAACATGCCGTCCGGCTGATGCTCCCTAAAAATGCACTGGGACGGCAAATGATAAAAAAATTGAAAGTATATGCCGGTGCCGAACATCCGCATCAGGCGCAAAATCCGCAACCATTAAGTTTTAAATAGAGGAACATTGAATGGATGTATATTACGCGACTGGCAGGCGAAAAAATTCAACGGCGCGCGTTCGGCTCTATCCCGGGAAAGGTGTTATCCGGGTGAACAACCGCGAACTGTTAGCCTATTTTAAACGCGAAGTTTTAAAAATGGTCATTGAACAGCCTTTTGAATCCACCCAGACCATGGGCAAATTTGATGTCAATGCAAATATTTCCGGCGGCGGTTTGTCCGGTCAGGCGGAAGCGCTGCGTTTGGGAATTGCCCGTGCTCTGCTGGAATGGAATGAAGAACTCCGTCCGGAATTAAGGGAAGGCGGATATTTAACCCGCGATCCCCGCGAAGTGGAACGGAAAAAATATGGCCGTCCCAAAGCACGGAAACGCTTCCAATTCTCAAAACGTTAATATCCGATCGCTACATTTTTGCCCTTCCTTTTTGCAAAATGGAAGGGTTTTTTTTAGGTACTTTCGTGATTCAACTGTTTAAGAGATAAATAATTTTAACCGATTAACTGAAGCCCGAAAGGGCAAAACACACATTGCCGGAATTTTGGCCGGTGTCCCGAGTCGGGGATTGCCAAAATGCTGATGGCGGTGGTGGACTAACCAATCATAAGGAGTTTTTATGTTAAAAGCACAATTAGAAGATTTACTGAAGGCCGGCGTTCATTTCGGTCATGTGACCCGCCGTTGGGATCCCAAGATGAAGCAGTACATCTTTATGGAACGTAATGGCATTCATATTATCGACCTGCAGAAAACACTGGCAAATTTGCAGCGTGCTTACACGGCAGTCGGACAAATTGCCGCCAATGATGAACCGATTTTATTTGTGGGAACCAAGAATCAGGCTAAGGACGTGATGAAGAATGAAGCCATGCGCTGCGAAATGCCCTATATCGTAGAGCGCTGGCTGGGTGGTACACTTACCAATTTTTCCACCATTAAAAAAAGTATCCGCCATCTGGAAAATCTTGAAAAAATGATGATGGACGGCACCGTGGAAAAGCTGACCAAAAAGGAACGGCTGCAGATAGACCGCGAGATCGGCAAAATGAAAAAGGTATTTGCCGGTATTCAGGAAATGAAGCGGATTCCCGGCGCGGTGTTTATTGTAGACATTAAAAAAGAAGAAATTGCCGTGCAGGAAGCCCGCAAACTGGGCGTGCCAATTATCGCGGTTGTAGATACCAACTGCAATCCGGATCTGGTGGATTATCCCATTCCGGGAAATGATGATTCCACCAAGTCCGTTACGCTGATCAGCCGGATTATTGCTGATGCGGTAATTGAAGTCCGTGAAACCGCCCGCGCCAAAGCGGCGGACCAAAAAGAAATGGCTGCCAAGCAGGCAGAAAAAGTAGAAGAATAATTTTAAATTTGAATTGAGGAGTTAGTTTGATGGAAATTACTGCCAAATCTGTAAAAGAACTTCGTGATAAAACCGGCGCCGGCATGATGGATTGCAAAAACGCCCTGCGCGAAGCCGAAGGAGATCTGGATAAAGCGGTTGAGCTGCTGCGGAAAAAAGGAATTGCAAAAGCCGCCAAAAAATCTGCCCGTGAAGTTAAAGACGGGGTCATTCATGCCTATATTCATCCCGGTGATAAACTGGGTGTATTGATTGAAGTAAACTGCGAAACCGATTTTGTTGCCAAAACAGAGGACTTTCAGGAATTTGTTCATAATCTGGCAATGCATGTAGCCGCATCGAACCCCATGGCCATTGACCGTGACAACCTGCCGGAGGATGTTCTGGAAACCGAAATGCGTCTATACAGAGAACAGGCCAGCGAAAGCGGCAAACCGGACCATATTGTGGAAAAAATTGCCACCGGTAAAATGGAAAAGTTCTATTCGGAAAATGTTTTAATGGAACAGGCTTATATCCGCGATCCTGAAAAAACAATCAAAGATTATTTGACCGAAGTGATCGCTAAACTGGGCGAAAACATAAGTGTCCGCCGCTTTACCCGCTTCCAGGTGGGAGAATAAAACATGGCAGAGGCCGCCTACAAAAGAATTCTTCTGAAATTAAGCGGCGAATCGCTGGCAGGTGAGGCCAAGTTCGGCATTAATTCGGAAATCCTGAAACACTATGCCCGGGAAATCGGCAGTGTGGTAGAAATGGGCGTGCAGGTAGGTGTGGTAGTCGGGGGCGGCAATATTTTCCGCGGCATTTCTAAAGCGGCAATTGAAATGGACCGGGTTTCGGCAGATTACATGGGGATGCTTGCCACGGTTATCAATGCGATGGCCATGCAGAACGCTCTTGAAAATATGGGTCTATATACGCGGGTGCAAACGGCCATTCCCATGGAACAGGTTGCCGAACCTTTTATCCGGCGGCGTGCATTACGTCATCTCGAAAAAGGCAGGGTTGTTATTTTTGCGGCAGGAACCGGAAATCCCTATTTTACAACGGATACAGCCGCTGTGCTGCGCTCAATCGAAATTGAAGCGGAAGCGATTTTTAAAGGAACGCGTGTGGACGGGGTCTATTCTGCTGACCCGGAAAAAGATCCCACTGCCACTTTTTTTCAGGAATTGAACTATATGGAAGTGGTGAAAAGGGGATTGCGGGTGATGGATCCCACTGCAATTACCCTTTCTATGGATAACCAACTTCCCATTGTAATTTTCAATATCGGGCAAAAAGGAAATCTGAAAAAAGTTGTCTTAGGTGAACCTATCGGAACAAAAGTAAGGGGATAAAGATGCCAGCCAATCAGGTTTATAAGGATGCGGAAAGCCGAATGTCCAAATCGGTGGAACACCTTCAGCATGAACTTTCCCGGGTGCGTACCGGGCGGGCAACACCGGCGCTCCTCGATGTCGTTAAAGTTGATTATTATGGTTCTACAGTGCCGATTAATCAGGTTGCCACAGTAACCGCCCCGGAGCCGCGCATGCTGGTGGTTCAGCCCTGGGAAAAACGCATGATCGCCGAGATTGAAAAGGCCATTTTGCAGGCGGATCTGGGATTGAATCCTTCCAATGACGGGAACGTGGTGCGGGTGCCAATCCCTGAATTAAGTGAAGAACGGCGCCGCGATTTGCTTAAACTGGTGAAAAAATTCTGTGAAGACAGCCGTATTGCCATCCGAAATGTCCGCCGCGATGCCAATGACCAGATCAAGAAGCTGGAAAAAAACCATGACATTTCGGAAGACGAAAGAGATAAACGGCTGGATGATATTCAGAAACTGACAGACAACTACATCAAGGAAGTGGATGAGCTGTACGAGAAAAAGGAAAAAGAAATTTTAGAGGATTGAAAATTTTATAAATATAAAACTTCAGCGGATAGCGGGTATCGTTATCCGCTTTTTTTATGATGAGCCCTCAGCCCGAACATAGTCAAA
>JBAPTX010000615.1:0-6248 GCA_049282375.1 Calditrichia bacterium | reverse complement strand
CTTCTAGGCCCAGCAGGTTGCCCACTTTACCGGAGATATAGCCGGAAATCCGCCTGCTGGTAAGGGTTTCCACCCGGTTTTGTAATATGGCGCCGGTGGAAGGGCCTTCCCCGCTGCCTGCCAGCTCATCCTGAGTAGCGCCCAGTGTTAACAGGGACAGGATGTTTGCCTGCGAAAGCGGCGGATTGGAAGTCAGGCTGATTTTGGCTTCGTCCACCCGCCCGCTTACACCGAAGGTAATAATATAAGTCTGGCTTTGTAAAGCTTCATAGGTCTGCACTTCGGCCTCTGCTTTTAAATCCACGATGGGGCGGATTTCGTTTGGATCCACAAAATCAACCACACCCTGGCGCACTTCAAATTTGCGGTCCAGATACATAACATATCCTTCTTCCACCGAAAGGCGGCCGGTTACATTGGGTTGAGCCAGAGTGCCAATCAGATGCAGCTCCGAGTGCATGCGCAGCCGCGCCAGATTATTATCGATCCAGATTTTATCGCTTTCCCGGATGCGGACATCCAGACTGGTATTCCGCATTATATCCGGCGGTTCCGTGGCCGGTTTCTCTGCACGGTCCAGAAAGGAAATAAGCTCGCGGGGCTGCAGATTATAACTCAAACGTGTTTCGCCCAAACGAACATTGCCTTCCAGTTGATATTCGTCCGAAGATTTACGGTAACTCAGATCTGCGGAATTTACGGTTACTTTATAAGTGTCTTCATAATTTACTTCCACATTGCGGATATCGGTCTTTAAATCCAGCTCGGCAATGGCCCCTTCCTGGATTCCGATAACGCCGGTTATACTGAAAGTGCCCTTCCCGTGGTGCAGGAGCAGCGAATCTATGGACAGCTTATCCCGGGTAAACGCCAGTTTGATGGTCCCGTTTTTAAAAGGTTCTTCAATAAAAGCGGGTTTAATATTCAGCCCCCGTACTGCAATGTCGCCGTTAAAATCAGGATTTGAGAATGAACCGGCCAGAGTAACCGAGCCGGTCATGGTTCCCGCCAGTTCTTCCATTTTAGGAATAAAGGGGACCAGCAGGCCCAGTTGCAGATCGGTAATGTTTAATTCATATTGCAAATCGTCCGTATCCAAAATACCGTTGCCGGACAGAACTTCTTTATCTTTTATGTAAAGTGATAAGCTGCTCTGGCGGCTGGCGGCACCGGAAAACGGAATTGTGCCGTTAATATGGAAGGGTAAATCGGCAACTACACCCTCCATCTGCTTAATTTGAAGCACATTATCCGAAAGTTGAATATTCACCTGCAGTTTTTTCATATCCGGCACATTTTCGTCCGTTGTAATATAGCTGCCGTTTTTCACGGCAAAATGCCCTTTAACGTCCGGGCTTCCCAATGTTCCCTGCCAGTCCAGATCGTAGCTGGCAACACCTTCAATCTGGGTATCCGGCCCTAAAAAGGCTCTGGCAATAGATAAATTCATGGAATCGGCATGGGCTGAACCGCTGGTGCTGCTCGCTCCGCCCACCGTGTAGCTGCCGGTTGAATCTTTGATCAGTTCAACCTGTCCGCTGGCCCAGGTATGGTTATTATTTAGAAAAATATTCAACGAATCCAGATGTACCATACCCGGAACCACCCGCATGTCCCCGCTCAATGAATCCAGATCTATTCCGGAAAATGTGGCTGAATCCACCCTGAAGTGAAAGGAACCGTTGGGGCTGCGCGGGCTTCCCTGAAAAGAAAGATCAATGTTAAGGTCACCGGACATATCTCTTTTTCCGGGAATCAGCAGGGCCAACCCGCTCAACTTAATGGATTTACCGTTTAGCTGCACCTGCATATCGGTTGAATCAGCCAGATCAAAATTCCCCTGCAGCGTGCCGAATGCCGGAAAATCCGGCTCCTGCCGTTTCATGGAATCAGGCGGCAGACTATCAGTAGGCGCCTCGGGCGCAAGGGCGGAATCGGAATCGAAAAAAGCCAGCTTAAATTTCCCGGCGGAATCCTCCAGGCCGAACTGCCCTTTTAGATCCATGGCCAGGGAATCGTTGCTGAAATGCAGATAGTTCAGCCGCAAATCCCTGTCCTTCAATGTGGCCAGCAAACGGCCCTTTTCAAACTTAATATGGCGGTATTCCGGCTGACTGAATTCTGCGGTTGCTTTCGCCTGCAGACTGTCCAGGGTGCCATTTGCTTCCACCCGATAGGATAACCCGCCGCTCAGGCCCTGTACGCCGAATGGCGGCTGGGTGGAATCAATCTGTGATACAGCTCCGCGGGCGATCACATCAGAGAGCTGCAGTTCTTTATTTTCAAACTGAACGGTCCCTTTTAATTCATCCACCGGGAAATGATTGTATATAATGTTCTGCCCGTTTACCCGGGCAGAAAGGACCGGATTATCCAGTGTACCCTTCATCTGCCCTTCAATTTGCAGCGAACCCGATAAACCGCTGAGGTCTGCAAAGCGGGTTAAGGGCTCCAGGTTGGGGATCTGTGCAGAATAAGCTGCCCGGATCCGGTCTTCGTTGAGGGAAAAATTGCTCTGTATTTCTGCATCCGCATGGCGGATGTTCAAATTGCCCTGATGATTTTCATAGTTCAGCCGCACCAGAAAATCATCCACATCTTTATTCTGGTATTTCACTTTTTCGGCAGTCAGCCGGGCATTTACCTGCAGATTCTGATAATTTTTCAGGGGGCCGCTGGAAGCAATATGACCGTTCAGTATTCCCTTATAGGGAGAGCCGGTTTCCAGCAGCGTCTGATACAGCCAGCCGAAATCAATGTTCTGCAGAGTCAGATTGATGCGGTGATCCATCTGTTCATTCAGACGGATTTCTCCTTCACCCCGGAGTTTGCCGTCTGCAATCTGCATTCGCAGTGTATCCAGTTCTATTTTCTCTCCCAGGAATGCCCCCTGCAGACTGGCATCGCGAATCAGCAGGTCTGCCATTTTCATTTCAGGGAAATGCATATCTGCACGGATAATGGGATTCTGAAGAGTACCGGCCAGATTTACAACCACATCCATTTGCGCCTGAAAAGGCCTTAACCTTTCGGGCAGAAACGGATTCAAAATATCCTGCACCGCCCGGGTATTGCCCTTCAAAAAAAACTGCCCCTGCATTCCAGAAGGGGTGGCGGCAAGTTCAAGCCTTAAATGCCCGTGCATCCGCAAATCGGGAAACTCCATGGAAAGGGAATCCAACTGCAGTGCTTCTTCAGTATAAGCGCCCTGAAACTGCAAATGGTTCAGCGGCATTCTGCCTTCATTGTAGATCACCCCGCCGGAACGGATATTCCCGCTGAAACGATAATTCCCGCTTTGCCCGATTGCCTCCAGGTGCACCTTCTGCAATGTTGCTTCCAGTCCCATGCTGTAATCGGTAAACTGGATACTGGAATGTTTGACAGTGGCTTCGCCCAGGGAGAATGAAAATCCGCCGGAGGAAGTATCCGGCTGACTTTTCTCGCTCGAATTTAAGATCGGTACATTAATAAAGCCGCTGCTGTCCCGCCGCATATCCACCTGCAGGCTGTCCAGTAAAACGGATTTAATAGTGAGTTTCTGGTTCAGCAGATCAAAAAGGCGGTATTCCACTTTTCCATAGGCCAGTTTTAGAAAATAATCCTGCGGTTCAGCGGATTTTTCATGAATCCGCACATCATGCAACTGAATTCGGCCGAACAGATTGGTTTCCAGATCGCCAATTTCCACCTGCTGGTTCAAAATCCCGCCAAGCTGGTTTTCCGCAATTCCTTTCAGGATATTCTCGCCGGGAGGCAATTGTATAAATATCAGCAAAAGAAGAACTAATAAGATGATCCCGAGAAAAATAAAACCGATAATTTTACCGGTTTTTTTTGCCACACTTTTTTTATCCGCCATATAATAAATTCGTTTTAATCTTTTTAAAGTAATAATTAATTGGAAGACTCAATTTCAGCCAACCTATGCTTTATATAAAAATCTGGAGAATTTGTTGCAAATTTATCAAACAGGTTTCGGCAGCAGGGTTGGGCAGGGGGCAGTTTTCAGTTGGCAGTTGGCAGTTGGCAGTTGGCATATCTGTTGGATCATTTCGCAATCGCATTTGTCCCTGCCGTTGTTTTTTTGTAGATTAGGCGCAAAAAGGTGCCCCTTATCGAACCGCTGCCAGCCTCGCTTCAACTTTTTCTGAACCGGAGATCCTGCCGTGCTTATCTGCCGGAGCCGCTGCCATCTAACCACCTGGAATGGCTATGTGAAGTGCTGCGCTGGACACCTTCCGCCGGGAACCGCCAGCCCTGGCATTTTTATGTCATTCTTAACGATCAGATAAAACAGGCACTGAGCCATGCTGCCAGACAGTCTTTTTTAATGCAGGCGCCGCTGGTATTTGTGATCTGCGCTTTGCCGGAACAATCCGCTGCCCGCTATGGAGCCCGCGGCAGGGAACTCTATGTTTTACAGGATACTGCAGCCGCCGTGCAGAACCTGCTGCTGGCCGCAACTGCCCTGGATTATGGTACCTGCTGGGTGGGTGCTTTTGATGAACAGGAGGTTCAGAAGGTGCTAAACCTGTCCCCGGAGAGGCGGCCGGTTGCCCTGGTACCGGTGGGGAAACCCAGCAAAATGCCGGCAGCGCCTTCCCGCTTAAATCAAGATAAAATCGTGACGGTTCTGGAATGAGAATAACGCCATGCTGCAGTAACCGATTTAAACTGAAACTGCTGTTAACGGGTTTTCTCCTTTTCGCTGCCGGAACCTGCGGCGCAAAACCGTTCCCGAAAGATACCCTTTACAGCGCCGTAGATTCTCTGGCGATTGCCGAGCTGACCGCCGAACAGCTTCTTTTCTTAGAAAGCGATTTTATTCCGCTTACCTTCGGCGAAATAACCCGGCCGGCCCCGGCAGCCTGGCGTGGAATGCCGCCGGGATTTCTGGATTACCGGTTTGAAGGCATCCGGCTGGAAGAACCTCTCTGGGGATATTGGGATAACCAGTTGATGCCTATCGAAATGATCCGGCAGCGCCGCCTGGAACCAGGTGCGCTGCAGTACCGCTTAATCCCCATTATTCCCCGCTCGGTAAAAACTCCGGTTAGCCGCATTGCCTATTCGCAGGATTTTCAGTTCGGGCTCAGCTATGTGGATGCAGCACTCACCCAGTTTTACCGGCCGAAAAGCTATTTCCGGCTCAGCGGTAATAATCTGGTGCGTCCCGGCAGTTCTCCGGCAAATACCCGGGGGCAGATCAATACCTATCGCGGCCAGATCCATCACCAGATTTCCACCAGACTATCTTTGGATATCTGGTTCTGGCAGCTTCGCCATTTATACCGGCTTACCCGGTTCGATCAGTCACCCGATACCCGCAGAAACCGGCGGATCGGGAATATTTTATGGACCAGTCTGATCTTTAAACCGGATTCTCTGCGACGGCTGCGGATAACGCCCTATTTAAATTTCTGGGAAGACCGGCACCGAAACCGGGAAAACGGGCTGCAGCGGAAAAGTGAAATCCGCTCTACCGGAATAACATTGGCATATCAGCAGACCGGACTGCTGGCCGGATTGCAGTTGACGGCGGATGTGCAGCGCCACCAGATAACCCGCGGTCTTTATCTGCAGGAAAGCGGCCAGTGGGAAGGCAGCACACAGGCGGTATTAAGCCGCCGTATTCTGGAGATTGATTTCCGGCTGGGCGGGGGATACCGCTCCTATGAAAAGGTAGGCAGCGGTGCGGATTTCTCAGCGGAAGCCGCCTTTGAACTGCCGCTGCGGGTTAGTCACCGGCTGAGCATGGGGCAGCATCCCCGCAATGCGCCTCTGGCCGCTCTTTTCTGGAAAGGAGATTCCATTGCGCCGCTTGCCTCACCCCTCCTGCCCCGGCGCCTTACGGCGGATTACCGGCTGACTTACCAGGCCGGAAATCAGTTCCGGCTGAGTTTTAATCCTTTTTATGCCTTTTTTGAAAATGGCTGGGAATTCAGGGAAAATTCCCCGGCATTTGTGCAGCGCTCCTTCGAAAACAGCGGTTTTACCGTGACCGCTGAAAAAGAGTATTCCTTTTTTTCACTGAAAAATAATTTTACCTACAGCAGTAATTATCAGGAAACATATGCGCCGCAGATCAACAATGTGGCCACCGCAGGTTTCTTTTTCAGCGCCTTTCAGCGCGCCCTGCTGGTAGAAGCCTACGCCATTTATCATTTTTTAGGCAAATGGCGCCTGCTGGATTATGATCCACTGGTAAACCAGTATTCTCAAACCGCCCGCGAAGAGAGCAATTA
>JBAPTX010000614.1:0-1597 GCA_049282375.1 Calditrichia bacterium | reverse complement strand
GCGCCAGGTTAATCCACTGATCCAGTTGAAAAAATTCCAGCAGGCCCAGCAGCACACTTCCGGCAATCAGGATCGGCCAGGCGACAACGATAAACTCTTTAATACGGAACCAGGTTTTTTTGCGAATCACTTTCAGGGAGGGTTTCCGGTAGGGCGGAATTTCCAAAACCATACCGGGGGAAGCTTCCGGCATTATTTTGGACAACAGCTTCCCTGTTGTGGCAATGACAAAGATGTTCAGCATGTAAATGGCAAATGCCCACAGGGGTCCCAGGTAAAAGGCAACCAGCCCGAAAATGACAATGGAACGGGCGGAGCAGGGCACCATGCTTGCGATAACCGCTGAAATAATTTTATCCCGCCGCGAGGATAAAATGCGGGTGGCCATTACCGCGGGCACATTACAGCCGTATCCCAAAACCGCCGGAATAATAGAGGTGCCGTGCAATCCGATGCGGTGCATAAAAGCATCCATCAGAAATGCCACCCTTGGCATATAGCCGATATCTTCCAGTACGGTCAGCCCAATCAGGAAAGGAACAAGATAAGGGAGCACAATGGCAATACCGCCGCTGATTCCCCACATAACGGATTCAGTCAGGTGATAAATAAAACTGCCGGTTTCCAGATAGCGGGGCAGGATGGCATTCACTGCATCAAACCCGGCTAGCAGGTATCCTTCCAGCAGCGCACCGAAATTAAATACGGTATAGAAAAACCCGGCCAGCACACCGAAGAGAATAAGGTAGCCGGCATATTCGTGCATAATGATATCGTCCACGCGATCCCGCCAGGTGGATTTAGGTTCGCCGACCGTCACCACTTGTTTGTAAATTTCCATGGCGGTGGCATGGCGCTCTAAAACAAGCACACTATCAGCGGGTTTTCCGCGGAGGCGGGTGAGTTTCCGCTGCAACTCGCTGATCCTGCGGGAGATGTGCCGCCCGTTGTTGCCGGTGACGCGCGCTTTAAAATATTCGTCATCTTCCAGCAGTTTCTGTGCAAGAAAACGGGGCGGCAATCCGGCGGAACCTGTTTTGTTCAGCTCGGCTTCCATTTCTTCTATAACCACTTCCACATCCCGCTGGCAATAAATTCTTTGCTGCTGCAGGTTCAGGGTGCCCTTCGCAACCTTTTTTACAGTCATAAACAGTTCCCGGACGCCAATGTTTTTACTGGCAATGGTGGTATGAACCGGCACGCCCAGAATCTGATTCAGTTTTTCAACATCAATATCCAGCCCCTTGCGCCGCGCTTCATCATGCATATTTAAGGAAATAATCAGCGGTTTTTTCAAATCCATTAATTCCAGCGTCAGCGGTAAACTGCGCCCGAGTTGTGAAGCATCCATTACGTTTATAATCAGGTCATAATGGCTGTCCATCAGATGCCGCCGGACAACTGCTTCGGCATCATTTGTGGCGGAAAGCGAATAGGTGCCGGGAAAGTCGATCAGATCATAAACATCGCCGTTAATGCGCACTTTACTTTTGGTATATTTTACAGTGGTTCCGGGGAGATTTGATGTTTCGGATTTATAACCGGCCACCGAGTTAAAAAGGGTGCTTTTCCCTGCGTTCGGCTGGCCTACTAAAGC
>JBAPTX010000613.1:0-4631 GCA_049282375.1 Calditrichia bacterium | reverse complement strand
GCTGACCACTGTTCATACGCTGCGCCAGCAGATGAAGAAGTCCACTGATAAACCCAATCTGGCGCTGGCGGATTTTATTGCTCCGGCTGATAGCGGCATCACTGATTACCTGGGATTTTTTGCGGTTTCAGCCGGATTCGGGTTGCCGGAGCTGCTGGAGGAACTGCAGGCGGACCATGATGATTACCGGATTATTCTGGCCAAATCACTGGCGGACCGGCTGGCGGAAGCCTTTGCCGAACGGCTGCACGAGCGGGTTCGCCGCGAATTCTGGGGATACGCGCCGCAGGAAACCCTCAGCAACGAAGAACTTATTAAAGAGAACTACCGGGGCATCCGCCCGGCGCCGGGATACCCGGCCTGCCCGGACCACACCGAGAAAGAAATCCTGTTCGACCTGCTGAAAGTGAATGAGTGCTGCGGGATTGAACTGACCGATCATTTCGCAATGATACCGCCTGCCTCCGTCTCCGGCTACTATTTTGCCCATCCGCAGGCCCAGTATTTCGGGCTCGGCAAAATCGGGCGGGACCAGTTGCAGGACTATGCCCGCCGTAAAGGAATGGACATTAAAACCGCCGAAAAATGGCTGGCTCCGAATCTGGCATATGAGGTTTAGAAATGGAGTTTGGTGGAATACCACACGATTTATGATCAGGCAAATCTGCTCTTAAAAACGGAATAATCAAACTTCCCGGATTTATTACAGCCGCACACTGTTTTTAAAAATTTATTTCAATATCATCAAAAGGATCGGCAATTATTCCTTCCACCGCAGAAATAGACCGCATTTCAGCACTGGAAAATCCCGTGCTCCGCAATCTGCTGATCACGCAGGGGTATTACGAGTTTTCTGCGGCGCTGGCGGAGCGGGCTCCCGGCAACGCAAACTGGTGCACCTTTGCCACCTGGGCCTCCAAACAGGCTGGCCGGACGATCCGAAATGAAGATCTGCAGAGAGCACTGGTGCAGTTGCTGCAGACATCTCCACTTATTGCAAGCGCGGTAGCAGTTATAAAAAGTCCGGTTGTCAGCCTGGGAGCAGAGGTAAGTGAACCGGTTATTCGCAATGCCTTACTCCGGATTTTAAATACACAGGCAATCGGTAATGCCGCCGGCAATGCTGTGGCCCGGGGAAATGTAAAAGTGTTTTCAGAAATCGGAAGGGAATTCGGGCGTTTTTTTGAAACGGTTTTGCAGCAGGAGGAATATTCGCGGCAGAAAATCGATCATTTTATATCCGGCTTGAAAAGCGGTGGTCCGCCGGCGGGGCAGGAATATCTGCGCCGGGCTTTCCGGCATCTTTATCAGTCCCTTTTTGAAAAGAGGCCCAAAGTACAGGCGGAGCTGATTTTTTTAGCGAACCTGGAAATTGGTTTTCATGAGCAAACACGCCTGCAGCCGGAAATTGAATCCGCCTTGAATGCCGCCATTCCGGATCCGGATGAATTCCGGCGCCGCCTGATGAAAATCCTGCTGCCCCTGCACGGCTGGCCTGCCAGAATCTGGCTGTTCCTGCGACGTTTGTTCGGGAAACCTTCTCCTTTTGAAAAGGCAGTCGCTCATTTGTATGCCGAAACAGCTTCGGCAGTGCGCCGGCTGATTACCACCCGGTTAATGGAGATTCGTTTGGCAGACAATCCGCCGCTGAAGCTGGGGGAGGACCATTCCCGCCCTTTTCCGCCATTGTTGACCGATCTGAAAAATCCCGATCTGCTGGAGTTGCTGAAGCAGGTGGATCCTACGCCGGACAGCCTGCGGGAATCCGGTGCGCGGGACTGGAGTGATTTCCCCGATCGTATGCATTTTATCTGCGATCTTTTCCGCTGCTACCAGAATTCCGCAGAAATTTCGGCACCGCCCTTCACGCCATTTCAAACCGAGCTGATAAAAGCCGGAAAAATCCCTCCGGGTGATTTATAATTCGGGTAACCCGCGATTATGGGGGAACCGCATGGATACATTATTCATCGGGCAGAATGACCGTAAAATATGGAATATCAGTCCTGTTCCGTGATCCGGGGACAAGCCTTTACCGGCCGCGGGGACAGCGGGTGAGCTATCGTCTTAGACAGATTCAAAACGTCGCCGGATGATTTTGGGGGAATTTACTTTCTCCAAAATGCACTACAATGTCCCGAGCTGATCTCCCTTAAAACCGCTGAATATAAAATCAGACGATTGGAGGAATATTGAGAAATAAATTCAGATTGATGTGCGTGATGGCCCATCCCGACGATGAATCACTCGGGACGGGCGGCACTTTGGCAAAGTATGCTGACGAAGGAGTGGAAACCTTTCTGCTTACCGCTACCCGCGGGGAGCGCGGGCGCTTTTTTGAAAAAGACCGTAAGTCTCCGGGATTTGAAGAAGTGGGTAAAGTCCGCGAGCAGGAGCTGCTTGCGGCGGCGAAGGAACTGAAAGTCAGTCAGGTTCACTTCCTCAATTATATTGACGGAAGTTTGGACAGTGCGGATCCTCGGGAGATTATTGAAAAAATTGCAGGTTTTGTGCGGGAGATTCGTCCGCAGGTAGTGATCACCTTCGGGCCGGACGGAGGCTACGGGCATACCGATCATATTGCAATTTCCCAATTCACTACCGCTGCTCTGGTGGAAGCGGCAAAACCGGACGAAAGCGGCCGCTTTCATGCAGTAGCGAAATTATATTTTATGCAGTGGAGCGGTGCTAAATGGAATGCCTACCAGAAGGCGCTCCGCAAACTGAAAACCAATGTTGACGGCGAAGAACGGATTGCCGTCCCCTGGCCGGACTGGGCAATTACTACCTTTATTGATACCCGCAAATATTGGAAGCAGGCCTGGAGGGCTGTTTCCTGCCACAAAACGCAAATGGCCATATACGGCCAACTGGAAAACCTGCCGGAAGAACAACACCGGGCGATTTGGGGAACACAGGAATTTTACCGCGTCTACAGTCTGGTGAACGGCGGCCGCAAAAAGGAAGCGGATCTCTTTGAGGGATTACATTGATTTAAATGGTCGGGGATTTATCCGGAAGGTTTAATATCAAAACGATATCCGTTTTCCTCAATCGGTAACACTGCTCAAACGGGCCATGCAGGGGTATTGCTCTTTTTTTTAAGGTTCAGGTGAACCCTGCCTGTACCCGTTAAGCCGCACCCTGATGAAATAAAAATTATTGAAATTCTTACAAAAAGGAGCATTTCCATGAAGAAGAATAAATCCGGTATTCGGGAACACGCAACGCCTATTGATCTGAATTCGCAGATGTTCCGGGACTGCGGCCATAAGCTGGTTGATCAGATTGCAGATTTTTTTGAGACACTCCCGGCGCATCCGGTAACCCGCGGGGAGGATGCGGGAACCATTCGCTCTCTGCTGGGAAATGGTACTGTTCCTGAGGAGGGAACCGATCCCGGAGACCTGCTGGAGGAAACCGCCCGGCTCCTTTTTGATCATTCCCTTTTTAACGGACATCCCCGCTTTATGGGGTATATTACCGCCCCGGCGGCCCCAATCGGAGTGCTGGGGGATTTCCTGGCCTCGGCGGTAAATTCCAATGCAGGCGGCTGGGCGCTTTCCCCGATGGCCAGTGAAATCGAAGCACAGACGGTGCGCTGGATTGCCCAACTGATCGGATATCCGGCGTCAACCGGCGGGCTGCTGGTAAGCGGCGGGAATATGGCAAATTTTGTGGGTTTTCTGGTGGGACGGCGGGTGAAAACGGGTGCGGAAATCCGCAGTGAGGGACTGTGCAGTCAAAATAAAAACCTGACGGTTTATGTTTCGCGGGAAACCCATACCTGGATAGAGAAAGCCGCCGATTTATTCGGGCTGGGAACCCATGCCATCCGCTGGGTCGATACCGATGAACACTTGAGAATGAGTATCCCGGCATTGAAAGAACTGATCAATAGAGATCAGAAGAACGGGTACCATCCCTTTATGGTTGTGGGGACTGCCGGGACAGTGGGGACCGGTGCGGTGGATCCGCTGGCGGAAATTGCTGAAATCTGCCGTCAGAATGATCTCTGGTTTCATGTGGATGGTGCTTACGGTGCGCCGGCTGCCCTGCTGCCGGAATATTCCGCTCAGTTTCAGGCCATTGCTGATGCGGATTCGGTGGCAGTGGACCCGCACAAATGGTTTTATGCGCCTTTGGAAGCAGGATGTGCGCTGGTAAAGGAGCCCCAGCACATGATCGATACTTTCAGCTTCCACCCGGATTATTACAACTTTTCCGATGATAAAGAGGACAATCCCATTAACTATTATGAAATGGGTCTGCAGAATTCCCGCGGATTCAGGGCACTAAAAGTCTGGCTGGGTATCCGGCAGGCAGGGAAAAAGGGGTACACCGGGTTAATCAGGGAGGACATTGAACTGGCGGCGCTGCTGTTTAAGATGGCGGAACAACACCCGGAGTTAGAGGCGTTGACGAATGATTTGAGTATTGCCACCTTTCGCTACGTGCCGCCTGAGCTGAGAAATAATCTGGAAAAACACAGCGGCTATCTGGATGATCTTAACAGGGAACTGCTGAACCGTCTGCAGGCAGGGGGAGAAGCTTTTATTTCAAATGCCGTTGTGCTGGGAAAATTTGCTTTAAGGGCCTGTATTGTAAATTTCCGCACCGGAGTTAAAGAT
>JBAPTX010000612.1:0-6166 GCA_049282375.1 Calditrichia bacterium | reverse complement strand
CAGCAAGAGAGGCGTGCTGAAAACCAAAATAGCTGCCCGCATTGTCGGAAAAAATCAGGCGGGGGATTATATGATCGAGGGGCGCCGGGTGATTGAGATTAACAGTGAAAAAGAAACCTATATCCTGACCGGCACCGTTCGCCCGGAGGATATTATGTCTGATAATACAGTCTATTCCTATAATATTTATGATGCGCACATTGTTTACCGCGGTAAAGGGGAAGTATCCCGCGCGCAGAAGGCAGGCGTTTTTACCCGTTTTATGCAGTGGTTATTTTAACAGGGATGATCTTTATTCCGCCGCAGTGTAAGAAAAGCTGCTGCGGATATGGATTACATTTAAGTGTAGTTCAGGACCGGATTTTAAAATTGGCAGGATGCCATCTGAATGCAGGAGAGCAATTCATGAAAACAGTTTCTTCAAAAATTATAATCATCTTATTTATACCCGCCCTGCTGTTTGGCGGAGTGCGGATAAAGGAAATTGCCCGGGTAAAAGGCGTTTCCCGCAAACCGTTAACCGGCTACGGGCTGGTGGTGGGCTTAAAAGGAAGCGGGGACAGCCGGCGCACCCAGTTTACCGTGCAGTCCGTCACCAATATGCTGCAGCGTTTCGGCATCAATGTTCCGGCGAGCCAGATGCGGCTTCGGAATGTTGCGGCGGTAATGGTAACCGCCGAAGCGCCTTCTTTTTTGCTGGCGGGAGACCGCATTACGGTCAGTGTCTCTTCCATCGGCGACGCCAAAAGCCTGGAAGGCGGCATGCTGTTAATGACGCCGCTTGTGGATGGCAGCGGCGATTTTTTCGGGATGGCGCAGGGTCCGCTGGCAGTAGGCGGGTTTGCGGTGGAAACCACCGGCGGCGGCGGTTTACAGCAAAATCATACCCTGGTGGGCAGAGTTCCTGACGGCGGGGTGCTGGAAAAAGACCTGGGCGAAACCTTCAGCTTTGGCGACACCCTCTTCCTGTCACTTGACAAAAGCGACTTTACCACAGCCCGGCGTATGCAGGAGGCGATCAATCAGCATTTTAATGAAACCCTGGCCTACCAGAAAAATCCCCGGACCCTGCGTGTACTGGTCCCGGCGGCATACAGCGCCACGAATACGCAAAACAACTTTATTGCCGAGCTGGAGCAGATCGAAGTTGAGCCGGATGTAAATGCCCGTGTGGTGATTAACGAGCGCACCGGAACAGTGGTGGTCGGCGGCAAAGTGCAGCTTCTGCCTGCCGCTGTGGCTCACGGAAATTTAAGCATCGAAATTCAGTCGGAACCCATCGTTTCCCAACCGGCGCCGTTCAGCCAGGGGCAAACCGTAGTGGTGCCCAATACACAGGCCACCGCCTACACGGATGACGGCAAAATGACTGTGCTCAGCTCTTCCGCCACAGTGCAGGAAGTAACGCAGGCGCTGAATACCCTGGGATTAACCCCGCGGGATTTAATTGCCGTTTTACAGGCGTTAAAAGAAGCGGGAAGCCTGCAGGCTGAACTGGTTATCATGTAAAAATTTTAAATTTTAAGCTCAGTTGTTTTATGGATGGAATAAAACCCAAATTTTCTGCGGATGAATCGCTTCTGCAAAAAAATGTGGAAGAGTTGCGGCAGAAGGCCGCACGCCCGGACCAGTTAAAAGAATCCAGCGAAGATTTTGAAGCCCTGCTGGTGCAGTTTATGCTGAAATACATGCGCAGGACCGTCATTAAGTCCGACCTGATGGGCAGCGGGTACGGCGGAGAGATTATGGAATCTTTATTCGATCAGCAACTGTCCCGGGCGGTAGCGGGGAACAGCCAATTGGGTGTGGCCGAACTGCTGCAGAACAATCTGGAGGGAAATGGTATTGAAGATGAGAATGCTTTTCCCCTGAAACACCTGCCCCTGCGCCGCCCGGTTGCACCGCCGGATAAAGTGATCTCTTATTTCAATGAAGCGGTAAAGAAAAAGCTGGCCCCATATAATCGCCATGTGGTTAGAGCTGCCCGGGATAATGATGTGGATGCCGACCTGATTCGGGCAGTCATTTTAACGGAAAGCGATGGAAATGCCAGTGCCGTTTCTGCCAAAAATGCACGGGGGTTAATGCAGTTAATGGATACCACGGCAGTGGAGGTGGGAGTAAAGGATCCATTTGATCCTGCCCAGAATATCAGCGGAGGCGCCCGCTATTTGCGCAAAATGCTGGACCGGTTTCAGGAAGACCCGAAAATGGCAGTGGCGGCTTACAACGCCGGACCCGGCGCTGTGGAAAAGTATGAGGGAATTCCGCCCTATAAAGAAACGCAGATTTATGTGAAACGGGTAATGCAGATTTACAGCCGGTTTAAAGAGCGGTAGCCCAATTCCTCTTTCCTGTTGCACCCGGTGGGCAAATTCGCCGGCACTGCGGTTACTACATCTTCATAGACAGTTTAACCCGCCCTCTTTCCAGATCAACTCCGACAACTTTTACCGAGACGACATCCCCCACGGAAACGATTTTATGGGGATTTTTAATATAGCGGTCGGCCATCTGGCTGACGTGCACCAGGCCGTCCCGCTTCACGCCGATATCTACAAAAGCGCCGAAATCCACAACATTTCGGACCGTCCCTTTCAGCACCATTCCCTCCCGCAGGTCCTCCAGCTTTAAAACATCGCTTTTGAATACCGGTTTGGGCATTTCATCGCGGGGATCGCGACCGGGTTTTTCCAAATTGGCAAGAATATCTTCCAGAGTGGGTTCACCCACCCCGATTTCGGCGGCCAGTCCGGGCAGCGGCTGGCCGGACTGACGGATGCGAGTATGAATCGTGCGCCATTCCACCGGCTTTTCCAGCATGTCAAACTTCTGCAGCAGTTTTCGCGTGGCCTTATAGGATTCCGGATGGATGGAAGTGTTATCCAGCGGATTGTCGCCCTCGGAAATACGCAGAAATCCGGCAGCCTGCTGAAAGGCAATCTCTCCGATGCCTTTAACCTGCTGCAGTTCCTGACGGCTGCGGAATTTGCCCTGCGTATCCCGCTGTTCCACCAAATTGCGGGCGGTACGGGAGGTCAGGCCGGAAATATGCTGCAGCAGGCTGGCGGAAGCGGTATTCAAATCCACCCCCACACGGTTCACCGCACTTTCCACTACTTTATCCAGCGCTTCGCTCAGCCGTTTCTGATTGACATCATGCTGGTAAAGGCCCACCCCAATACTTTTGGGATCGATTTTAACAAGCTCGGCCAGCGGATCCAGTACCCGCCGGGCAATGGAAATATTGCCGCGCATACTTGCCTCCAGATCAGGAAACTCCTGCCGGGCAATTTTAGAAGCGGAATACACGGAAGCCCCGGCTTCGTTGACAATCATGTAAAAAACCTGCTGATCCGGATCGGATTGTTTTATATCGCTGATGATTTCCGCCGTCAGTGTTTCGGTTTCCCGCGATGCCGTACCGTTTCCGATGGCAATCAGTTCCACCTTATGTTTATCGATCAGGCGCCGCACAATGGTTTTGGCGGCAATTACCTGATTTTGCGGCGGATGAGGGAAAATTGTATCCCCCTCCAGGTATTTCCCCGTTTCGTCTATGACCGCCACTTTGCAGCCGGTGCGGAACCCCGGGTCAATTCCCATTATAATTTTATCCTTTATGGGCGCCTGCAGCAGCAGGTTTTTTAAATTGGTGGCGAATACATCAATTGCGTGGGTTTCGGCTTTTTCGGTTAGTTCATTGCGGATTTCCCGTTCAATACTGGGCATGATCAGCCGTTTATACGCGTCCTTCAGCGCCGCTTCCAGTTGCCCGGTAAAAACGGATGCCTGATTTTTAATAAAGAGCCGCCGGATTTCCTGAAGCGGCCGTTCTTCCTCCACTTCGAGCCAGACCTTCAGCATATTCTCTTTTTCACCCCGGTTAATGGCAAGAATGCGATGGGGCACCAGCCGTTTTACGGGTTCATTGAAATCATAGTAAAGTTCGAACTCAGACTGCTGCTGCGGGTTTTTACCTTCTGTATGCAGAAATCCGGTTTCCCGGGCAGTATCCCGTAACGCCCCGCGTACTTCGGCACTATCGGAAATAATTTCCGCCACAATATCCCGGGCGCCGGCCAGCGCCGCTTCTGCATCGGGAACATCTTTATCCGGATCAATAAATTCAGCAGCATACTGCTGCGGATCGCCGCTTTCGGCTTCCTGCGCTAAAATCATTTCCGCCAGCAGTTCCAGGCCCCTTTCCCGGGCAATGGTGGCGCGGGTCCGTTTTTTAGGCCGGTAGGGAAGGTAAAGATCTTCCACTTCCTGTAATTTGGTTGCGGTTTCAATTTTTTCCCGCAATTCCGGAGTCAGTTTTCCCTGTTCGGAAATTGATTTCAGAATGGCAGTTTTTCGTTCTTCCAGCATCCGCAGGTAGTGGATCCGTTCTTCCACAGCGCGTATCTGTTCTTCGTCCAGTTTGCCGGTCGCTTCTTTGCGGTAACGGGAAATAAAAGGAACGGTATTCCCTTCATCCAGCAATTCAACCGTATTGGCAACCTGAAAGGCTTTAATATTCAGTTCTTGGGCAATCAGCAGATAAAAATCTTTTTCGGTCATGATCTTTGTCACCATCATTTTCAAGGTTCCAAAGATAAAATGCCGGGTGTGGAGGGGCAACATTTTATTAAATAGGACAGGCTTTCACTGAAGATTAAAAGTACTTAAAAATTATTGCGATATCGAAAAAGGATATTGGTAAAGTAATCCGCGGATTTGAAAATCACTTCTTCAGTTTATACACAGCGGTAAAGAATTGAACCTTGAGTATTGTGTTTTGTGACGGGGAACCGGTCCGGCTAAAATTTATATTGGGAATCATGAATGAAATGTTACCTTCGGGATTCAATTTACAGTTCATAAAAAAATCAGCTTGCACTTACCGGATTCCCATACTTTTTTACCGGTGTGATCAGAAAAATGAGATGAAATATAAACTGAGAGGTTCACTGCTATGCCTAAGAAAGTGATCGTGCTGGATACCAATGTGATCCTTCATGATTATAACTGCATCAACAGTTTTGAAGATAATGATATCGTCATTCCCATTACGGTGCTGGAAGAAATTGATAATTTTAAAAGAGGGCAGAATCAGATTCACTACAATGCCCGGGAATTTATCCGGATTCTGGACGGGCTTTCCGGCGATAAGCTGGTAAAAAACGGGGTTTCTCTGGGAAAGGGAAAGGGTAAAATTCAGATTCTGACCAATCACCAGACTGAACCTGATGTGATGAATATTCTGGCTGAAAGCAAAAAAGACCACCGGATATTGAGCGTTGCCTATTATCTGACCCAGAAGCATAAACAGCGGCAGGTAATTTTTGTTACCAAGGATGTGAATCTGCGCCTGAAAGCCAAGTCACTGGGCATAGATGCCCAGGATTATTACACCGATAAAATCGGAGATATTGAAAAGCTCTATTCCGGAAAGCGGATTATTCAGGATTTTCCGGCACAGCTCATTGACGAGCTGTATAATCCCGGAGGCGTTCTGGAACCGGATAAACTACCTAAAAACAGTATTCTTCCCAACGAATACCTGATTTTAAAAAATCAGCAAAAGTCGGTGCTGGCCTACTACAATTCCTCTCTAAACATCATCCAGCGGGTTGAAAAGCGCAATGCCTACGGCATTAAACCGCGCAATGCAGAACAAACCTTTGCCCTGCACGCCCTGATGAATCCGGATGTGCTGCTGGTAACGCTTTCGGGAAAAGCAGGAACCGGTAAAACGCTGGTGGCGCTGGCTGCGGCCATGGAAATCCGTAAAGAATATCAGCAGATCTATCTGGCACGGCCCATTATTCCCCTGTCCAACCGGGACCTTGGATTTTTACCGGGAGACATCGAAGCGAAGCTGGATCCTTACATGCAGCCTTTATATGATAATCTGAATGTCATAAAACACCAGTTTCATGAGGGCGATAAAAATTTCAACCGCATCGGCGAAATGCTGGAACAGGATAAATTATTCATCTCGCCTTTGGCATACATCCGTGGGCGCAGCTTGGAACGCATCTTTTTTATTGTGGATGAAGCGCAGAATTTAACTCCCCATGAAGTTAAAACCATTATTACGCGCGCCGGCGAAGGGACAAAGGTCATTTTTACCGGGGATCCTTATCAGATTGATACTCCCTATCTGGATGCCCAGTCC